>NZ_JBNGHF010000012.1:41075-105096 GCF_050611805.1 Methylotuvimicrobium sp. | reverse complement strand
TAGACACCGAACTCAAACAAACCCGTTTTTACCAAGAAATTGCCGAAGAAGAACGGCGGGAAGGCCGACAAGAAGGTCGACAAGAAGGTCGACAAGAAGGCCGACAAGAAGAAAGTATCGCTTTGCTCACGCGCCTGCTGCGCCGGAAGTTCGGCATACAACCGGAACTCGAAACAGCGCTGAAACGACTGCCGGGTATGGAACTTACCATGCTGGAAAACCTGGCGGAAGAAATTTTGGATTTTAAAAACGTAAGCGACCTGCAAAACTGGCTTGACAGCCAATGAGACACAATAGAAAGTGCCAAACGCAAATAAAGTAGGGAGCGCATCGCCAACGCACCATTGTTCCCGCTTCGTTACCTGGGCTTCCAACTTAAGGCGGAACAAAAGCACTAAGGATTAACCGTTCGCCCTGAGCCTGTCGAAGGGGGAATGGTTAATCCGTCCATGGTTCGACAGGGCTCTCTTGAGCGTAGTCGAAGGGCTCACCACGAACGGATTAACCTTAAGCTGTCCCGCGTTAAGTGGATAGCCATTACCTGCAAACGAATGCTTGCTCGATGCACCGACACTTTCAGCCATCTTTGATGAACACTAAAGAGATACAACGAAAAAATCTTATTTTAAGGCCTCTGCGATATGCAATGGATCATGCAAAAATCGGAACCTGACACCGATATTTTGTGAGCGCCGTAGGGTGCGCATCGCGCACCTTTCCACGGTGCCGAACCGACAAGAGCACGACCAGGTGCGCGATGCGAACTCTACGTCTGGCGCTTAAAAACCTATGAACAATTTCAAAAATATTTTTGAGTTTATAACGCGGGAACACAGTATTTAGCTAAAAATAGCTTTTTTCGACAGCCTAGGTAAGCAGCAACGCTATAGAAGCTACATAGGCTATAATATCCAATCCTCGATGCCGACAAATAGAACGCCAAACTTGACAACGGCTACGCGCGATCAATTGGACCTTTGGGCCGAACGACTGCTCGATGCACCGACACTTTCAGCCGTTTTTGATGGAAGCAGATGAAATACAGAGAGACGACATACTTTTAACATCACTGTGTCTTATGGAATATACAAAAAACAAGACCCGATCTTCCTTGGCTATGATGGATCAATCAAGAAAAAAGCGCGTTCAAAAGTGAGTGGATTGAATGCATAAACAACACACCCGAGGTACCGAAATGCACATTGAAGCAGAGTTGGATGAAGCACGTAGTCAACGTTTGATTTCCATGCAGCAGCGCTTACAAAAGCCGCTCACAGAAATTGTAACTGAAATCTTAGCCAAAGCCATTGACGCCGGGATTGAAGCTAACGAGACTGAAGGACAAAAAATGCTGCGGATATTTTCTGAGGAAGGCTTAATTGGCTGCATCCATGGCGACGGAAAACTTTCGGTCGATTATAAGGAACATTTATGGGGAAATGAGTGATCATTGCTGACTCAGGCTTCTGGGTGGCGATATTAGACGATCGCGATAGTTTTCACCTTTTAGCCCTGCAAGTGGCTGAAAAAATTGAAGAGTCGTTGATAACAACAATCCCTGTAATCACTGAAGTGTGTTATCTATTACAAAATCGTCGAGGCCAAAATTTTGCTATCGCTTTCTTACGTAGTCATCGCCGTGGCGCTTTCAAACTCTTCGATATGGACGAAGGAGATTTAGTTCGATGCGAAGAACTGATGACTCAATATGCAGACTTACCAATGGATTTTACAGATGCTTCGTTAGTGGTTCTGGCTGAGCATATTGGGCATGGTCGTATTGTGTCTACTGACCTGCGTGATTTTAATGCTTACCGCTGGAAAAATCGGCATCCATTTAGTAACTTGCTACAAGACATTCGAAGCGAGACTGATAAAGGTTAATTCGCCCATGAAGATGCACCGCCAAGGAAACCCATTTTGCCACACACAACCGCTACGCAACTGGCCAAACAAATGCATCTTCAATAAAAGCAAAAAGGATTCTGCCCCCTTATTTTTGAGGAAATGCTATATTCCTAGACCCCGTTTTTTACGTTTTTTTATGACCTCGTTTCCTCTGCGGGCGATTCTATCGTTCCGCTAATGTGCGCTGCTTGAGGAGTCACTATTCTGCGTCTTATTAGCAGCTTCAGCCTTTAGACGCTCAACCAGCCAGACTTTTATAATTGATTGCCGCGTAATACCTATGCGAGCGGCTTCACGATCTAGAGATTCGACTACCCAAGATGGGAAATCGACATTGATACGTTTTGGTATTTGGTTGACACGACGACCACGCGAAAGATCAAGATCGTCAATAATATCTTCTTTTCCTTCATCAAATTTTTTATCGAAATCTTTAGCTTTCATATAACTCTACCTCTTTCTTGCGAGATCGCCTGACTGATATCAGACGGACTTTCTTATTTCTGTACGTGACAACGGCCGACCAGTGCTTGGCCGCGATACGACCAATCACAAGAAATCGAGGTTCATTGTCGGATTTGGCAGGGAACTCGAGAAGATCAGGATCATCCCAAAGTTTCTGGGCCGCATGGAAGTCAATTCCATGTTTTTCCAAATTAGCCTGACTCTTATCGTCATCGTATTCGAAATCATTCATGAGTACAAAATATTCCTTTTTTACTCATTTAGCAAGGCAGAAAGTTGGGTGTAGACTATTAGTCCCCTGTGTCAGGATAAGTTGCCGCCAAGAGTAAAAAAGCAATAAACGGAATCTTTTAGAGAGGGGCCTAAAAGTTACCACAAGTGCACACAGCACAAGCAACACTGGCACCTCGGTCCCATTGTAAGAAAATTCCCAAAAAAATCGCTCGTACTTTTCCAGCCAAATGCCGCAAACTAAGTGAAATGCCACACTAAGCGCCATGCATGCCTGATAAAAAATACAAGCAAGAGACTGATAGTAAATAACTTAAATAAAACTGGACTAAACTTTGTATGAAACTACAATTGGTCGATAGCAAGATTTCATGTTGACGTAATCTTTGTTCGATATGCTGTTGTGAGATAACGAAGATGAAGTTTAGGAAATGCTATATAGCTAGACCTGACCCTATTTCCTATTTTCCTCGTTTCCACGGTCCTCCGTGGGAACGCGTACCGATCTTGCCTCGGCAGCCAACGTATGGATTCCCACGGAGGACCGTAGGAACCAAAACCGGAATCACCGTTAAAAACAAATCCAGCTTCTTTAACAACACCAAACTGGCACTGGTAATCGACCATTAACAGGGGGATTGTGGGGATTTTATTAGGACGAGGCTAACACCCCATAAGCGCCAACTTAAGGAAGGAGCTCGTCATTCCGCCAGGGATTGGCGGAATCCACCAGGGCCACGGATGGCAATGCGTAGCACCACATCCATGCAACATGGATATCGACAATCCATACCGATATGACGAATAAAGCCATAAACGCACCATAGAACAAGCACTAAGTTGGCGCTTATGGGCTAACACCCCTCCCTAAACGGTCGCGATGTCACTGTGGGAGCGATCCCCAGATCGCGATAATCGAAGTCGAATAGTCCGAATACCCAAAAAAGCCATCGAAGCCACAATGGCTAAGCACAGCAAGCTACGCACCTAATTTATGGCCAATGTTAGCCGACAAGAAATGTAACCTGACCCCTTTTACTAAAAACTGGTAAAACAGCGTAAGATACACGGCATCGACATCCTCAACTTTGTTGAAACCGTACTCGTCTACAAACTACCGCAACTGACGCGGGAGGAGATTAAAACCATGTTAGGCTTAGACACCGAACTCAAACAAACCCGTTTTTACCAAGAAATTGCCGAAGAAGAACGTTGGGAAGGACGACAAGAAGAAAGTATCGTTTTGCTCACGCGCCAACTGCGCCGGAAGTTCGGCATACAACCGGAACTCGAAACAGCGCTGAAACGACTGCCGGGTATGGAACTTACCATGCTGGAAAACCTGGCGGAAGAAATTTTGGATTTTAAAAACGTAAGCGACCTGCAAAACTGGCTTGACAGCCAATGAGACACAATAGAAAGTGCCAAACGCAAATAAAGTAGGGAGCGCATCGCCAACGCACCATTGTTCCCGCTTCGTTACCTGGGCTTCCAACTTAAGGCGGAACAAAAGCACTAAGGATTAACCGTTCGCCCTGAGCCTGTCGAAGGGGGAATGGTTAATCCGTCCATGGTTCGACAGGGCTCTCTTGAGCGTAGTCGAAGGGCTCACCACGAACGGATTAACCTTAAGCTGTCCCGCGTTAAGTGGATAGCCGTTACCTGCAAACAAATGCTTGCTCGATGCACCGACACTTTCAGCTATGTTTGATGAACACTAAAGAGATACTTGGAAGAAGTATTATTTTAATATCTCTCCGCCTTGTAATGAATCATGAAAAAAATCAAAACCTGACCCTAACCTTCTCCTTTTCATACCCCAAATAAGGAATCAAACATGCTGGCTATAGAATTTGAAACAAATATAGAAAATGGCATTGTCCATGTGCCTAAGGAATATCAATCACTGCAAAAGGCAAGTAAAGCTAGAATAATTATTTTAGTTGACAATACTTCAGAATCACCAGCTACCCAGCCGAGACGCCGTCCGCATCCGGACATAGCCGGAAAATTGCAAATTCTAGGGGATATTATTTCGTCAGCGCCTGAAACAGATTGGAATTTGTCAAAATGATTATTTTGGATACTCACATCTGGCTGTGGTGGGTCAATGATGAGACGAATTCGATGAAAGCCCAATGGATGGAACTCATCAATAACACCTCTGAGGTAGGTGTGTCAGCGATTAGTTGTTTTGAAGTTGCACGGCTACAGCGGCATGACCGAATTATATTGCCGGAACCAATCCTCATTTGGTTTGATAAGGCGTTAAGGGGATCGAATATTACTTTAGTGCCCATTACAGCCGAAATTGCTTGCGCAGCAGTCGATTTATCCGAACATCATAGCGACCCGCAAGACCGTATCATCATTGCCACAGCACTGATGACAGACAGCAAGTTATACTTCGCGCGGTCATGTTTGCGGATTTTATGGCAAGGCTATTTTGTTCGAGAGCAAGGCGCGAAAACAGGCGCATAGCAAGCTATGTAACTGTTTTCGCAACGCCGCTATCGGACAAAATAGCGCGTCAGAAAGCCGCAAATGTGGCCGCGCGAAGTATAATATCTGCAGATCGTAAATTTCCTCTTTATGCAGAATTAACAGGAAAACTCGTCAATTAATTTGAAAAGATTAAAACCATGCTAGGCTTAGATACCGAACTCAAACAAACCCGTTTTTACCAAGAAATTGCCGAAGAAGAAAGTATCGTGTTGCTCACGCGCCAACTGCGCCGGAAGATCGGCATACAACCGGAACTCGAAATTGCGCTGAAACGACTGCCGGGTATGGAACTGACAATGCTGGAAAACCTGGCGGAAGAAATTTTGGATTTTAAAAACGTAACCGACCTGCAAAACTGGCTTGACAGCCAATAAAGCACAAAAGACCGGCTACTCACTTAACACTGGACAGATTAAGGATAATCCGTTCGTGGTGAACCTTTCTGCTGCGCTCAGGGCAGACGGTTAATCTTTAGTGCTTTTGTTCCACCTTCAGTGGGAGGCCGCATCCCGCACCATTGCCCCCCTGTGGGAGCTATCCCCAGATCGTGATATCGAACCAAGCCAAAAAAGGCGAGTAACAACCAACGCTATCGAAGTTGCATAAGCAAAAATATCCAAGCCTCGATCCCGCAGAATCGGCCGCCAAATGCAAAGCGATGAGCACCTTACAAGACAATCGCCATTTTGAAATAATCTTAACAAAATATCCCGGCACCAAATGAATCGTAATTATTCACACCCACCTCTATCGTTCCCACGCTCTGCGTGGGAATGAAGCCCGAGACGCTCTAGCGTTTCGTACCGCTGGGGCGTTAATCATCAGGCATTTCCACGCAGAGCGTGGAAACCATAATTGCCGGGGACTGAATAGTTAAAATGAACCAAATGCCACAAAAATAGGTGAAATGCCACACCTAACGCCAAGAGCTATCAATTGCAAATACAAACAAGAGACTGATACTAAATAACATAGCCAAAACTGGACTAATATTTGTATCAATCTACAATTGGCCGATGAAAGATTTCATCTTGGCGTAATCTTTGTTCGGTATCCTGATGTGAGAAAATGACGGCGAAGTTTTGGAAATGAAATTTTGCAATACCTGAAACTGTTTACGCTTATTTGTAATGTTTCTATGCTTTGTAATGGATGATGCAAAAAACAAGACCTGCCTCCGATCTCATTAAATAAATTATTTTTTTGAAAACTAAAATAAAAAATCTCGCAAAAAATACATTTGTGCGTAATGTATTAACTGTTGCAACGGGTACTGCTGGCGCACAAGCTATAACAATGGCTTTTGCTCCGGTCATTACACGATTATATGGTCCTGAAGCCTATGGTGTTATGGGAGTGTTTATGTCAACGGTTGCAGTCTTAACACCCATTGCAGCCCTTACATACCCAATCGCGATAGTACTACCTAAAGATGATCGTGATGCCAAAGCTATCGCTAGATTATCGGTGTTAATTTCGATACTAGTATTTTTATTGTTATCGTCATGTTTGTTGACTTTTGGCGACACCTTATTGACACTATTAAACCTTGAGTCGATTTCCAGCTTTTTGTTGTTTATTCCTATCTATATGCTCCTATCAGCTTGGTTACAAGTTATACAGCAATGGTTAATTAGAAAAAAACAGTACAAGATTACTGCAAAAGTTGCCGTTTCTCAGGCTGCCGTAGTAAGTGGAACAAAGGCTGGGTTTGGTTGGCAAAGCCCAACATCAACAGCATTAATAGTAATTTCCACTTTAGGGATTGCTTTTCAAATCCTGCAGTTATTAGCAGCGATAGAAAAATCCGAAAATGCGGAAAATTTTTCCAAAAAAAGTAAGGCGCTTCGACCGTTTACCGGATTAAAAGAATTAGCTTATAGACATAGGGATTTTCCATTTTTTAGGGCACCACAAGTCTTCATCAATGCAGCCTCTCAAAGTTTGCCCGTGATCATGCTAGCATCACTTTTTGGTCCTGCGGCAGCAGGATTCTATAGTATTGGCAAAACTGTTCTAGGTTTACCGACAACGTTAATTGGTAAATCAGTATCCGATGTGTTTTATCCTCGAATTACAGAAACGTTTAATGAAGGAAAAAGCGTCAACAAACTTTTGGTTAAAGCTACAGGATCTCTTGCTTTAGTCTGTGTAGTCCCATTTTCGATAGTCATAATCTTTGGTCCATCGTTATTTGAATTTGTATTCGGGCAAGAATGGATAAAGGCCGGCGAATATGCAAGCTGGATGGCATTGTGGTCAATGTTTGCCTTTATTAACCGCCCAAGTGTCAGCGTAATACCGGTTTTAGGATTGCAAAGCTATTTTTTAATATATGAAGTCTTTAGTTTGTTATCAAGGGGGGCAGCTCTTTTTATTGGTTTTTACATTTATTCTAGCGATGTTACGGCTGTAATTTTATTTAGCATAACGAGCGCTTTTTTAAATGCAATATTGATTACATTCACAATACGTTTTGCAAGAAAAAGTGATTCTAAAAGGTTTAATATCTGATATATGAGTGATTTTATTTTTACTAATACAAAGCAAGTTCATGGTTATCTGGCCAAGGAATTACAAGCTATTTATCACGTTGATCCTCCTGATATAACTGAATATCATGGTGATTGGGGTTCTATTGCTGTAACTAAGAATATATATAATGGTTTTCAAGTCTATGAAAATACTGAGCATATTTGTGTCGTAATAGGCGGGCCTGTACTTTGTTTTCAGAATAATAAATTTATAACTGGTAATGATATCGTAGCAGGTACGACTTCTATTTATAATCGCTGGCTCACAAATTTAATCCAATGGGATGAAGACATAAGTGGTCCATTTGTATTTCTAGTTATTGACAAATCTACAAATGATATAACTTGTGTTACTGACTTAATGTCATTTGTTCCCGTATTTGTTTGCCAAGATAAAGCTAATGTAATACTTTCAACTCACGTAGATGTGTTGGCAAGAATATCGAAACAGCAAAGGGAATTAGATTTCATTTCGCAAGTTGATTTTATTCTTCATGGCTTAGTAACTTACCCATATACATTTTATAGTAATATTCGACAAATAGCTCCAGCATCGATACACACCTTAATAGCAGAATCTTGCATATTCAAATATTCTTCATATTGGTTGCCAAAAGAAAATCATCAATCAGAATCAATTAAAGAAACAGCAAATTATCTAAGAAATAGTTTACAAAATTACGTTAATTCAATTGCCGAAGAAATGCCTGTTATCGCTCAATTTATAAGCGGTGGTGAAGATTCTCGAACTTTATCGGCTCTATTGCCTCAAAAATCTCAACGAGATGCTTATATTTTTTTAGATAGTATGAATCGTGAGGGCAAGCTAGCAAAACAGACAGCTAATGCTTATGGTGCTAGTTTTAATTTAGCTACGCGTAGCGTAACACATTATATAGATATACTACCTGCTTGCGCTGACTTAGTCGGTAGTGGAGCAGAATTTCATCATGTACATACATTCGGTTTTCATAAGAGTTGTAAGTTAAACAAATATCCAGCAGTGTTTGGTGGGTTTATGTCAGATACTCTCCTTAAAGGATTAAAAATTAAAAAAACACATTTTACAAAGCGATTTAATTTTTTACCGCAAATTAAACAACGTAAATTTTCTCCTGCTAACATTGTATCTAACAAAATTTTTTCAGATGATGTATTGTTAGAAGTAACCAAGAGGCGTAGAGATCATTTACAATTTATAAAAGGTTTTCGTTACGAATCAGCCGAAGAATGGTTTTACCTTTGGCCAATTACCATGCAAACAGAAATCCCTAACGTACATGGCAACCGAAGACTCTTTAGAAGTTACGAACCATTTATGAGTAAGGAAGTTGTTAAAATTAGCGCTAAAGCACAACAATCCTGGAAACTTAATCGTCGCTTATTTCATAAAGCAGCCAAGCCATTATTATATAGAACAAAATGGTTGCTGCATGGTGACGGTTATTTACCCTATTTTTCATGGTGGGTCAACATGCCAATAAAATTTGTAATTTGGACTTGGAGAAAAATTGGTATACGAACAGGGGTGATAAAAGGAAATCAAGGACCTTGGAGGGATTGGAATTTAGTTATGAAAAGCGAACAGTTCCATCAAGCATTATTAAACTATGCAAAGGGATTCTCCACGATTAGTGGGGTTACTTTAGCAGATAACTCTGAACAAATATTTAATGGTAAAGATTTAGATATTAAGCAAAAAATAAACTTACTTCAGGTTATGTATTTTTTAAATAAGTTTACTCCAAATGATAAAGATATAGATTAATCAGTTTATTAAAGTTGTGAATAATATAAAGCCAATATCTATATTTTTATTATTGTTAGTTTTTATATTTTTTATCCAAGTTATTTTTACTATAGCCTTAGTAATTTTTGGTGGAGCATTCTTTAGCACACCAGAGCACAAGCCAATGAAAGCAGACCTAATTGTCATTTTAGGCGGAGGCACTGGCGATAGAGTTAAAAAAGGCGCGGATTTATACACTAAAGGCTTTGCAAGCACTGTGTTAACTACAGGTTTTCCTGAAATGAATGAAAATGTTTTGCCAACTTATTCTAAATGGCGCTTGCAGTATTTAATTGAACAAGGTGTGCCAAAGCGATCGATATTACTGGATAGTAGTGCAAAAAATACTTACGAAGAGGCTGTTATTATTAATCAGCTGATGATCAATAATAAATGGCAAAGTGTTTTAATTGTTAGCGATCCCCCGCACTTAAGAAGGCTTTCAATTATTTTTTCATTTATTTTTGGCGATAAATCTGACTTGTCGTTTTTTTTGATTTCAAGTAGTCCGGATTGGTGGTCTGCTCAATATTGGTGGAAAAACACTATTTCCGCTCAATTTGTGTTACTTGAAGTATTTAAACTAACATATTTTTATTTTAATAAACTATAAATTTTAAATAATTTACAATGCTATCAGGTTGTAATGATAGGTTTTAACATTTTAGTTATTGAATTGAGTCTGAACAAGGATTTTTATGTCTAATCAAACACAAATTGATATTTGTCTTTGTACTTTCATGCGACCTGAGCTGTTAAGAGAAACACTTACCAGTATTGAGCAACAGCAATTATCGCCTGATATTAATGTCAAAGTTTTTGTTGTTGATAACGATGCGAATGCCGGCGCCGAAACCGTTATTAACGAATTCAAGATGCGCGGCTTAATCGATATAACCTATGATATCGAACCTGAGCAAAATATTGCTTTAGCCAGAAACAGGTCGGTACGCATGGGTAAAGGTGATTATGTTGCATTTATCGATGATGATGAAGTAGCTTCGGAAAGTTGGTTGACTCATTTGTATGATTGTTTGCGTCGTTACGAGGCTGACGGCGTGTTTGGTCCGGTTGTGCCAATTTACCCATCTAACGCTCCTGCCTGGGTTGTTGAATCGGGACTAATAGACCGGCCAAGTCACAAAACTGGGACAACAGTTGTAACGGGCGCCACAAATAACACATTGGTGAAAAGATCTTTGCTGGATCAATATACTGGGCCATTCGATCGGGAATTTGGCTTGACCGGTGGTTCTGATGCGGCTCTTTTTAGAAAGGCGGTTAAGGACGGCTTCAAACTCATTTGGTGTAACGAGGCCATTGTTAGTGAGTCAGTTCCTGATGAGCGGATGACTTTTGAATTTTTAAAAAGGCGATCGTATCGTGGCGGTCAATGCTATGCGCGCATTATTTTAGCCGAAGCAACCTTGATTGAGAAGTTGATGTGGTTTTTTAAACGACTTGCTTATACAACAGTTGCTATATTGTTGGTGCCGTTTGCAATGATTTTAGGCACTAAATATACCATGCGTGCAATTAGAAAATTGTTTCTTAATTTGGGTCAGCTATCCGTTCTTTCTGGTCGGTACTATTATGAATATCGGAGATAAATAATGGCAGTTAATACGGAATCAAGCGTTGGTTACTCTCAGGTAAGAAAGGGTAGCGCTGATTCTCTTAATATTACAAAAAAAAATTATTTGATCCCCAAATATACTGTTATTACAATTTACCTTTTGTATTTGGGGTTTACGCTTGCAACAGCCCGGCACAGTGGGGCTTCCGCAATGGGGAATCTAGGTGAGTTGGTACGAATCCTAACTTTGGGGCCCGCTTACCTTATGGCGCTGCTTGCTATTATGTCGCGTACTAATGTTGTTTGGAAAATATTAGCAAAATGTAAAATCTATTTAGCATTCATAGTTTTTAGCGGGCTGTCCGTATTTTGGACCGTTTTTCCGAGTAAGGTGTTGTTACATAATGCTCACGATATCGGTTATTTTATGGTGGGTATTGTCTTGTTGATATTACTTAAGGAGCGTGGTCCGAAATTTTTGTTTAAACATTTAGCGATAGCATCTCTTGCCTTTATAGCGGTATCTATTTTTGTTTCGATTACTATGCCAAGCATCGGTACTTTTCGATTAACCCGCTGGCAAGGGGTGGCCGGTAATCCGAATACGCTAGGCATGTTTTGCGTGGTTTGCGTATGGAGTTTACTGATGCTCTATAACCTGCATACTCGGTTTTTTGCTAAATTAATGTGTTTGTTTTTTTTGATTGTCCCTTTTTTGGCATTGAAAGGAGGTAAGGAGGTTACATCTGTAACGTCGCTTTTGATGTCTTTATTGTTGTGCTTAACTATTCCTTTTTTTGTGACATTAAGTAAGGGAAATTTTAATACACGCCTAATAAAATTTATTTTTGCGTTTTTTTTGATAATCATTGGAATAACTTCGCTCGTAGCTTTTTTACCGGAAGTATTTAGTGTCGATTATATACTTGCGAAATTAGGGAGAGACAGGACCATGACCGGCCGAACGCGAATTTGGGATATGGGTTGGGAAATTTTTAATATGAAACCTTGGTTTGGTTGGGGATTCGATGCATTGTTGTCGGTTATGCACACTTTACGTTTCGATATAACTCAATTTCATAACGGTTATTTAGATCTTGCCATTCGCGGCGGAATAATCGGTTTTTCGATATTAGTATCGATGATTTTTGTGACTTACCGAGGGTTACTCAAAATCATCCGGCACGATAGTGTTTTCGGTTGGGGGCTTGCGGGCTTTGCAACAGCACTCTTATTGCATAATATGGCGGAAGCCTCGATTATGCGGCCGACCCATCTGTATTGGTTTACGTTCGTGTGGGTTTATCTAGTCAGCTGTAATTATAAATGGTTGTTTCCTATGGAAAATAAAAGGATGGATAATGTTGTCTAGAGATAGTTGTCGTGTACTGCATATTGTCGCTAATTATCCCGATGGAGTTTTTCAGCAACCCATCACATATGCGGTTAAAAACTTAATCGAGGCAACTTCCGATCATTTAGATCACTATGTGGTTTCGATTTCCCGAACGTTGAATCCTCTGAATGAGTATGTTATTCGGGGTGAAAAGATACTTTCCATTTCTTATTTTGGTTTGCCTGCGGCGATCGGCCAAAGCAATTTTTTGAGAAAGTTGGCTCGACGGATCGGACGCGAACTTGATGATATCGGGTTGGAGTACGATATTATTCATGGACATAAATTGACAGTAGAGGCGCTCGTTGCTTTTTTTCTGACATCACATACCGAGAAACCTTATGTATGTACCGTTAGAGGATTAACCGATGGACGTATCATGCGTTGGCGACCGGATCGGAGGGGTATATATAAAAGAGTTATTGAAAAAACTTCAGTGGTTTTTTTTCCGGCTCCATGGACACAAAAATTAATAGACAAACTTTTAAAAATCGAAAGTAAAAGTAGTGTTTCGAATAAATATTTCAACTATACTTTTTTACCAAACATTGTCAAAGTTTCAGAAAATGCTATTAAAGCCGGACTAACACGAAAAAATAGATTCGTAACTGTATTTCGGGAAGGTCGTGGAAAAATAAAAGGGTTTAGAAAATTACTTATTGGACTGGTTGCCGCTAAAATTGATAATAAAAAAATTGAATTGGATGTTATAGGTTGTGATTCGGAAAGTACTGAGGCTAACTGGGTAAAAGAATTTAACTTATCTGATCAAGTTAAGTTTCTTGGGATATTTAATAACGCGGAAACAGTTGCTCAAATTTCACAATATCGCGGCTTTATATTAATAAGCCCTAATGAAACATTTGGAATGGTCTATACTGAAGCATTGTTATCAGGTGTTCCAATACTCTATTCAGCAGATACCGGTATCGATGGATATCTGGACGATCTTGATGTAGGTGTACGCGTTGATCCATTCGACCAAAATAGCATCAATAATGGAATTAATAATTTTAACGAGATAGCCGATGATTTACGCAACAAGCTTAGAATTTATTTAGCGGAGGGGCGCTTTGATTTTTTTCGTCAAGCGTCAATTGCATCTAACTACTGTCAAGCGATTGAGAGTTGCCTTGAAAAATACGAATAAAAATTACTTGTTTCAAGAATCGATTAATACAAACATTGTCAGAAGATTAATAGTTTTTTTATTTCTAACTTATTCGTTGGTCGGCTATTGCGCACAAGTAGAAGATATTCTTTCGCCAATTAAGGTTTCCAAGTCTAATATTAGTACATGGGCGACACCCATTGCATATCGCGATGGTCAAGTTTTTATCGTTACCGTGGAGCAGCCTGACAATGTATTAAACGGTATTAATTTAAAAACAGTCATACGAAAAGGTGAAAAATCTAGTGAGGGTTGGAAATGGGATTCTTTTGTTGTTGATTCGGAGACGTTAGACGATCAGTGGCATAATGTTCCTTCGTTAGCGATTGATGCTAACGGATATATTCACGTTGCTTATAATATGCATAACATGCCTTGGCAATATGTGGTTTCATCGAAACCCCTTAACATAAATGGGTTTGAATTTAGGGGGCAAACAGTCAGCTCAGTAGTTAAATACGCTGTAAAACATCTTAATAGAACTCCGTTTCCCGGAATAGGTCAGGCTGCTATACCGGGTAACCAAATCACATACCCAGCATTTTTTCAGGATAAAAATAATGATTTATATGTGACATATCGTTTTGCAGTACGGCCAAAAAAACATTATTTAAAGCGAGGCTTTGGAGCCGGTATTGCCAAATACAATAATGAAACTAAATCTTGGGATTCATTAGGTGGTGATTTTTCATTAAGCAATATAGATGCGCTTTTGAACAGTGACAGGTCGATTGTAAAACCTTTTGCTTTGACGTTTGATTGGTGGGCTTATTTTCCTAGGTTAGCTTTTGACTCAGGAAATCAGATACATGTTGCTTGGATGTGGCGACAAGGACGAGCGGGCGGTGATCTTTCACATCCAAGTTATGCTTGGTCGGCAAACAATGGACAGGCGTTTAAAACGGTTGACAGTAAAGATTACGAACTTCCAATAACCGTCAATATGGCTGATCAGATCGGTTCATTTAGTCCAGGCACAAAATTTTATGGCCCAACACGTATAGCTATTGGACCAGACGATACACCATATTTTTTACTACAACCTATCGGCCAGGCTCGCGTGCTAGTATACTATGATAAAACTAAAAATCATTGGTCTAAGCCTGAAAAACTACCCAATTCTGCATTGGAAATTGCGTTTGATACAAACGGTAATTTATGGGCTTTCGCTACAGGATTGAGAATTTTTAAGCGTAATGGTATTCATGGCGTTTGGAGAATGATTCACGAAGACAAAGAAGCAAAAATTAAATCCAAACACAATATGTGGTGCCATCCTAAAGTAGCATTAGTTCCTGAAAGTAAAGTGTTTTTAATTTATACTCAGAGCTGTGATTACACACGTTTAAAAGTTACAAAAGTAGACTGGGAATGAATTTTTATATTCCTATGTAAATATATTATTTAATTCCATTGGTACGGTTTATAACAAATATTGAATAACGATTGTAATGTTAATAAAAAGAGTTAATGCCTGCAATCTGCGAGCAATCAGTACCTAAGGGCTATAAGCTTTTTTATACGGTGCTAGTCAGGAAGCAATCTAAAAAGCAGTTGATAGACTAATTGAGTAATAGTGGCGAAAATATCAAAACTCTATAAAGAATTAGGTGGAGTGAAACAAACTGACTATGTTTGATAAAAGAAACAAAGCGGAGCTAAAACGCGTGATTTTTTGTTTTGGCGAAGGTGGGCATACGGCTCAAGCGTCACGTCTTTATATGGCTATGAAACCCTACCTTGTAAATATTGATATCGTGACAGTAGGTGATTTTCACGAAAGGCCGACATGGTCTAATCAACATTTATATTATCCTCCTTTACGATATAAAGAAGACGGCTATACGGTTAAAGCTTTTATAAATGCAATAAAGAATTTAAAAGAAATGTTTGTTTTAATCAGCTCCGCATCTACCTTGGGCGTGGTTTCTACGGGACCAGGATTTTGTGTGGTAATTTGTGCAATAGCGCGCTTGTTTACAAAACGCGCTGTTCACTTGGAAACCTGGTCAAGGTTTGATACCCAAAGTTTAACTGGAAAACTTAACTATTGGATTTGTAATAAGTTTTATGTTCAAAACAGAGAGCAACTTCGTTTTTACAAATCAGCGATTTACTGCGGCTTGTTATGAGAATTTTTGTCACTGTAGGCACAACTGCCTTCGACGAGTTAGTTGAATTTGTAGATAACTGCCCTTTTTTCGATGAGCATGAGGTGACAATTCAATTCGGACCAAGCAAATATATCCCAAAGAATCGAAAGGCCTTTTCATTTGAAAAAAATATCGAGGCTTATTATCAGTCGTCTGATTTTGTAATAACACATGGTGGTGCTGGTTCTATTTATAAATTGCTTGAAATGTCATTACCTATCTGTGCTATTCCGAATCTTGAGCGAATAGATGACCACCAGTTAGATATATGCCAGCATTTATCGAACAAAGAGCATCTATTATTTGCAAAAGATATAAGTAAAATCCCCGATTGTATTCAATCTTTTATAGATGGAAAAATCGAACTAAAGCCTTTTAAGAAAGATAGTTTTTTTTGTGCTAAGGAAATTGCAGATTATTTGTTAGGTTAGATTATTACTTTAGCAATGCACTAAAAAGGGTCTGCAATAAAAGGGATCGGGTGTAACTATTTAGTCCCCCGGCAATTATCATTCCCACGCTAGAGCTCTCATCGTTATACATAAGTCAAAAATTACCCTTTTGCAATCTTAACCAATGAGACCTCGATACCATTTATTGTCACTTAACATTAGCGGATCACCTAACGCTAGACGAACCGCGTAGGGTACGCTATGCGTACCATGGTAACCCCGCGATTTCTGGTTCCCACGGTCCTCCGTGGGAACCCATACGTTGGTTGCCGAGGCAAGATCGGTATGCATTCCCACGGAGGACCGTGGGAACGAGGAATAAAGACCGGTTCGGGGATTGGTATCGAGCCCGAAAATACGAAGGAACTGGCTGCCGCGATTACGGCTTTAGCCGATGCGCCGGACCAATGCGCGGCGATGGGCGAAGCCGGGAAAGCCTGTGTAAGTGCCGAATTCGACCGCCGGGTATTGGCGCGGCGTTTTGAAGAGGTTTTGGCATCGGTTGTGTAGGGTGCCGCATTGCGCACCGAGGTTCACTGCTATTAAGTTAATTGAAGGACAATCCTAGGTTCTGGTTCCCACGGTCCTCCGTGGGAACCCATACATTGGTTGTCGAGGCAAGATCGGTATACATTCCCACGGAGGACCGTGGGAACGAGGAATAAAGACCGGTTCGGGGATTGGTATCGAGCCCGAAAATACGAAGGAACTGGCTGCCGCGATTACGGCTTTAGCCGATGCGCCGGACCAATGCGCGGCGATGGGCGAAGCCGGGAAAGCCTGTGTAAGTGCCGAATTCGACCGCCGGGTATTGGCGCGGCGTTTTGAGGAGGTTTTGGAATCGGTTGTGTAGGGTGCCGCATTGCGCACCGAGGTTCACTGCTAATAAGTTAATGGAAGGACAATCCTAGGTTCTGGTTCCCACGGTCCTCCGTGGGAATCCATACATTCGCTGTCGAGGCAAGATCGGTATGCATTCCCACGGAGGACCGTGGGAACGAGGAATAAAGACCGGTTCGGGGATTGGTATCGAGCCCGAAAATACGAAGGAACTGGCTGCCGCGATTACGGCTTTAGCCGATGCGCCGGACCAATGCGCGGCGATGGGCGAAGCCGGGAAAGCCTGTGTAAGTGCCGAATTCGACCGCCGGGTATTGGCGCGGCGTTTTGAGGAGGTTTTGGAATCGGTTGTGTAGGGTGCCGCATTGCGCACCGAGGTTCACTGCTAATAAGTTAATGGAAGGACAATCCTAGGTTCTGGTTCCCACGGTCCTCCGTGGGAATCCATACGTTGGTTGCCGAGGCAAGATCGGTATACATTCCCACGGAGGACCGTGGGAACGAGGAATAAAGGCCGGTTCGGGGATAAGTATCGAGCCCGAAAATGCGAGTGAACTGGCTGCCGCGATTACGGCTTTGGCCGATGCGCCGGAAAAATGCGCGGCGATGGGTGAAGCCGGGAAAGCCTGTGTGAGTGCCGAATTCGACCGCCGGGTATTGGCGCGGCAATTTGAGGAGGTTTTGGTTTCGGTTGTGTAAGGTGCCGTATCGGGCACCGGGGTTAGGATGCGGTTGATTGGTTGCAATGGGCGTTGTCAAGGTGCGCGGTACGCAGCCTACTGTGCTTAGTTGTTGTGGCTTCGATGGCTTTTTTTGGGTGTTTTGCTTGTTCGTCTTCGATTATCGCGATCTGGGGATCGCTCCCACAGCAAGCTTGTGCCGAATTCGACCGACGGGTATCTCCGGCGGGTCGGGTTATTTAACCCGTCCCCAATGTTTCGACTTGCTTCGGCTACGGTTGAAACGTTTCGGACGGGGTTACAAACCCCGTCCTGCCAAAGACAATAACGGCAATTCAGGCTTAATTGCTAGCATCCCTCTTTAAAAATAGGTGGATTTATTTTTAAAAATCTTCTCTAGGCCTTCATTTTCAAAGAAGAGGACTGAATACTTGCGTTATAAAAATAGTGTTTATAATAGCGTTTTCAAATTCTGAGAACGGTAACGAGGTGCAGAATGCTGCTAAATGAACAAATGCATTGGATATCGTTTAATCATGATCTCATTAATTGCCAAATTAAGCACATTGATGATTTCTTTTTTTTGGCGTTTGCCTAGAAAAAAACATTCGATAGGGGTAAGAATCGACTAGTTTGCGACTTATTCGGCTTTGCCGTATTATCATGGCATGTTCACAGTCGCCGAAACTTCTATTTTCCGCAAATACGCATCAGAAATATGGACAGATGCCGAAGTAACTGAATTCATCAACTGGATTGCTGCAAACCCTTACTCAGGTGCGGTCATTTCCGGTTCCGGTGGTTGCAGGAAAGTCCGTTGGTCGCGTATGGGGAAAGGCAAAAGAGGCGGAGCGCGTGTTATTTATTTTGTTATTGAAAATGATGCCATTTGGCTGTTGATTGCTTATACGAAAGCAAAATTCGACAATTTGCCAACATCGTTTTTGGCAGAACTAAAAAAAGAGGTGGAAAATGCTCTCTGAAATGGAACAATTTCAACAAGATTTGCTTGAGTCAATTAAGCAAATGAAACGCGGCGATGCTGCCAGGGTAACTAACGTGGCCCTCACTGAGGCAGCACAAGCTAGGTCGTTTGTTGGTCTTTCGCAAACTGAGTTTGCAAAGTTGCTTGGCGTATCGCCACGAACATTACAAGATTGGGAACAAGGTAGGCGTGAACCTACCGGTGCAGCTAAAACCTTGCTGAGAGTTGCAATAACTCACCCGGAGGTGCTTAGGGAATTTCATGCCTAATTGTTTCGGCATCGTTGCATTATTTATATTTTCCTGGAAATTATTGAGACCCCCACTAAAAGGAGTTACTTTTCTTGCCGCCGGTGCGATCAAGAATAAGACGGTTATCGGTGCTTTGGAATGGCTGGATAGATTCACTTACAGTAAGGCGGACCGTATCGTAGCGGTTACCAATACGTTCAAGGTGCATATTGTGGCGCATGGCAGGCGCGAGAGTAAGTTGTGTAGGGTGCCGCATCGCGCACCGGGGTTTGGATGCGGTTGATTGGTTGCAATGGCGTTGTCAAGGTGCGCGATGCGCAGCCTACTGTGCTTAGTTGTTGTGGCTTCGATGGCTTTTTGGGGTGTTTTTGCTTGTTCGTCTTCGATTATCGCGATCTGGGGATCGCTCCCACAGCAGCTTGTGCCGCATTTGATCGCCGGGTGTTGGCGTAGCATTTTTAGGTGGTTTTGGCTTCGGTTGTGTAGGGTGCCGCATCGCGCACCGGGGTTGGTCGAGGTTGATTGGTTGCAATGGCGTTAACAAGGTGCGCGGTGCGCAGCCTACTGTGCTTAGCCGTTGTGCACTTTTTGGGTGTTTGGCCTTTTCGCCTTCCTCTCACCTAGCGTTCAATGCCAATAAGTTAAGCGGTTTGTGGTGAGTCTGTTGAAGTTATGGATGTCTTCACTTATCGATAAGGACTATTTCATTCACCCTTCGACAAGCTCAGGGCGAACGCAAAAGCCCTTAACTTAATGGCATTTTCACCTAGCATTTCAAGCCCCGTCCTACTCAACGAAAAATGGTGAGTATGGTTTTCCTGCTTTGAGTGTGAGCATGGTGGGCTTCTGAAATGGCCCATTGGCTTATTTTTAAGTAATGTCATAATATATGCAATATGAATCAAAGCCGGATCGTATTGGATACCAACATTCTGGTTGCGGCCGCACGAAGTCGTAACGGGGCCTCATACGCGCTGCTGCAGGCGTTGCGCAACCGCCGATTTATTGCTTTGGCATCGGTGCCTCTAATGTTGGAATACGAGGCGGTACTGAAACGCCCTGAGCATTTAGCCATTGGTAATCGCACGATCTTAATGACTGATACCTTTCTTGATGCAATGAGCCAGTACATCGAGCCGGTGCATTTGCACTATTTATGGCGACCACAGTTGCGCGATCCGGTCGACGAAATGGTGCTTGAAACCGCGCTTAACGGTCGAGCTAACGCGCTGGTTACTTTGAATGTGAACGATTTTGCCCCCGCCAGCCATTTCCGTCTGTCGGTGCTTAACCCCGGTGAATGTTTACGCCGCTTACAACAGGAGCAGAACTAATGGCCAATTATGCCTTGAGCGTGCCCGAATCGCTGTTCGCGTATGCCCGCAAAGTCGCGGAGGAAGAGCAGGTTTCGGTAAATCAGTTTTTCGTTACCGCGATCGCCGAAAAAGTCTCGGCACTCAAAACCGAAGCCTACTTCCTTGAACGTCAGGCCCGCGGCGAACCGATGGCTTTCGATGCTTGGCTGTCCGCCAGCCCGGATGCCGAGCCAATGAAGGGCGACGAATTGCCATGATGCTTTAAATCGCAGGCTTTTAGTAAAAGATAAAGGCATTGGGGTTAAGGCATTGGGGTCATAAGGCATTGGGGTCAAGTCTGGAAATGTAGCATTTTTTTAAAGCTTATCTTTATTGTCTCGCATCAGAATATCAAACATCTAAAAGGGGTTACTTTACTTGCCGCCGGGGCGATCAAGAATAAGAAGATAATCAGCGCTTTGGAGTGGCTGGAAAGATTCGCTTACCGTAAGGCGGACCGTATTGTAGCGGTTACTATGCATTCAGGTTGCATATTGTGACGTATGGCGGTAGTGAGAGTAAAACGACCGTTATTCGTAACGGCGTCGATCTCGGGTTTTTTGTCGATCAACCGTGCGACGATGCGTTTGCCGATTCGCTGGGTGTCAAAGATAAGTTTGTTACGGCGTACGTTGGTACGCACGGTATGGCGCATTGCTTGGATGTGATTCTCGATGCGGCCGAAATGTTGCGGGATCGTGAAGACATTTCTAGTTCCCATGGTCCTCCGTGGGAATCCATACATTCGCTGTCGAGGCAAGATCGGTATGCGTTCCCACGGAGGACCGTGGGAACGAGGATTCTTGGCGTGCGTGGTGAGAGTCGGGAAATTGTGGAAAAGGCCGGTTCGGGGATAAGTATTGAACCTGAAAATGGGCGATCCGGGGATCGCTCCCACGTTATGACATTGCAGTCGTTTTGTAGGCCTCGTCCTAGTAAATCCCCGTTCTGCTTGGAGATAACCGCTATACCAGCCTGAACACGGCGACAGCTAGGCCGGCGACTGATAGAAATATACCCATCGCCCACATGGTTAGTTGCCGCATGTCGCGGTGGATTTGTAGTATTTCCTGATGAACTTGCTCAAAACGCTTGTTGGTGTTTTGTTGCATTTGTTCGAAGCGCTTATTGGTTTCTTGTTGCATCTGCTCAAGGCGCTTGTCGACCTGTTCGAAACGCTTGTTGGTTTCTTGCTGCATTTGTTCGAGGCGCTTGTCGACCTGTTCGAAACGCTTATCCATCTGCTGCATGATCATCATCATGGTTTCGCGTTGCGCTTTGAGCTCTTCGCCTTGGTTTTTCAGCGCTTCTTCAACCCGCACCATGCGCTCGCGCAATTCGATTTCATAAACTACCGGCGGTTTGCCGAGCGATTGTTCGGCAAGCCAAACGGCTAAATGTGTTTTGATGTATTCAATATCTTCTGCGGCTAACATGATTCGATCACTTAATTGGTATTCGTCTCAGCCGGCATTATATACCCGTCTTACATTTAATTTCAGTTTTTTCAAGCCTTATCTATGGACCCTTCGGTTAAAAGGGGCCAGGTTACTTTTCTTGTTGTCTGGCATTAACTATAAAAATTATCCCGGCCTCTTATTCATGTGAAGCACAAATTCAATTATGTGTTTTATAGGGTCATGGCGCCGTTCGATAGTTGTAATGTGCTCATCTCGCACCGGGGTTTGGATGCGGTTGATTGTTTGAAATGGCGTTGTAAAGGTGGGCGGTGCGCAGCCTATAAAAGGGGTCAGGTTCTGAGGTATCCCCACAAAATAGCCATATAAAACAATTTGCTATAGCTAAAAATTGATCGATAAATTGGTTTTTCGGGTCTAATTGCTATAAAAGGGGTCAGGTTACTTTTCTGACCGTCGGTGCGATCAAGAATAAGAAGATAATCAGCGCTTTGGAGTGGCTGGAAAGATTCGCTTACCGTAAGGCGGACCGTATTGTAGCGGTTACTATGCATTCAGGTTGCATATTGTGACGTATGGCGGTAGTGAGAGTAAAACGACCGTTATTCGTAACGGCGTCGATCTCGGGTTTTTTGTTGATCAACCGTGCGATGATGCGTTTGCCGATTCGCTGGGTGTTAAGGGTAAGTTTGTTTCGGCTTATGTCGGCACGCATGGCATGGCGCATGGTTTGGATGTGATTCTCGATGCGGCTGAAATTTTGCGTGATCGTGAAGACATTTCTGGTTCCCACGGTCCTCCGTGGGAATCCATACATTCGCTGTCGAGGCAAGATCGGTATGCATTCCCACGGAGGACCGTGGGAACGAGGATTCTTGGCGTGCGTGGTGAGAGTCGGGAAATTGTGGAAAAGGCCGGTTCGGGGATAAGTATTGAACCTGAAAATGCGAGAGAACTAGCTGCCGCAATTACGGCTTTAGCCGATGCGCCGGACCAATGCGCGGCGATGGGCTAAGCCGGGAAAGCTTGTGTGAGTGCCGAATTCGACCTCCGGGTGTTGGCGCGGCGTTTTGAGGAGGTTTTGGCTTCGGTTGTGTAGGGTGCCGCATTGCGGACCGGGTTAGGATGCGGTTGATTGGCTGCAATGTGTTGTCAAGGTGCGCGGTGCTCAGTACTCTGGAAAAATACAACACACAGTTAGTTAGCCTACTCCTTCTGCCAATTTAATTTCTCCCTAAGATCTAAGTAGTATATGAGTTAACTTGATTTGTGACTACATTGAAACTACAATTTGTGCCAATTACTTAATTAATGGGAATAATTATGGAGCCCGCAGATACTTATGTCCGTGCTCGTATTGATACACGAACGAAGGAGCTTGCAACCGAAGCTTTAGAAGCAATGGGATTGACGGTATCGGACGCAATACGTTTGCTTATGATACGTATTGCAGAGGAGCATCGACTGCCATTTACGGTGGAAGTGCCTAATGCAACGACGCGAAAAGCCATCGCTGAACTTGAAGCAGGAAAGGGTGAGAGCTTCAATACCATCAATGAACTGATGGCTGACCTGAATGCGGACGATTGAGCGCTAGACGGCTTTTAAGCGGGATTTCAAAAAACATGGCGATATAAACACCGCACTGATTGAGGTTTTGTACAAGCTGATTAGCAATGAAGACTTGCCTGGAAAATACCGTGACCATTCCCTGTCTGGCGACTGGTCAGGCTATCGTGAGTGCCATGTTAAACCTGACTTGCTTTTGATCTACAGCAAGCCAGACGAGGATACCTTGCTGTTAGTGCGGTTGGGTTCGCATAGTGAATTGTTTGGTTAACCTTAAGGCTTCTATATACAAGGAAAGTACAAGGGGTTACTTTTGGGTTCGGGTATTTGCATCGAGCCAGAAAATGCAGACGACTACTCCGCTTAGCCGTTGCGCGGATTGGTGAAGCCTCAAACTACCCTTCACCCTTCGACAGGGATCTCCTGAGCGTAGCCGAAGGGCTCAGGGCGAACGGTAGTTTGAGACTCTTAACTGCTCTTTTTAGGTTCATGAACGCCCGGTCATCGCTCCGGCAAATGAAAGTCAACGGTGTTTTGTCGCTAGGCTTTCGGGCGGCTGCTACGTAACTTTCACAGTAAAATCAACTCAAGTTTAAATCTTGATAATTGTGTCGTTATAGAGCGCTACCAAGGGATCGTGGGTCATTAAACGCATCGGCTCTACGAGTGCTTGAGCCACAAGTATGCGGTCGAACGGGTCTTGGTGATGTAAAGGCAGTTCTTCGACCGCTATAGCATGTTCCGCCTCAACGGCGAGGAAGCGATAACCAGATTCCTGAAAATAGCGCATCGCGTCTCGGCTAGAAACCGGCATGTCGCCTCGACCTAGCGAATGCTTGATTGCAATTTCCCAGACATTCGCCGCGCTGACCCAAACGGTCGTTTTGGGTGATGAAATCAAATCACGTGCCTTTTGTGGCAGTTTTGGGCTATCCGTGATAGCCCATAGTGCAACGTGAGTATCCAGCAACAGATTCAAGACTGCACCTCACCCATGAACAACTGAGCCACTTCGTCGTTATGCACATCAATGCTGTCCGGCACCACGAATAAGCCTTTTGCTACACCAATCCGCTTCCCGGATGGTGCAGTATCTATCGGAACAAGCTTAGCAGCTGGGCGTCCATTCCTGGCAATCACGATTTCACGCTCTTGCCCTTGCTCAATGGCCTCTACTAAGCGGGACAGCGAGGACTTGGCTTGTAACATATTTACAGTTTGCATTACATTCCCCATAAAAAATACTTAGTCTAGTCTAGCTAACCACGTAATTCAATCAAGACTTCAAATAGGTAATTTTGCCGTTTACTTCCCCTATTCTTGGGTTCGATAAAACGAGCGTTTTATCGAACCCAAGCAAGTTGGTACAAAGGAGTCAAGTTATTTTTCTTGCCGTCGGTGCCATCAAGAATAAGAAGATTATCGGCGCTTTGGAATGGCTGGAAAGATTCGCTTACCGTAAGGCGGATCGTATCGTAGCGGTTACCAATGCCTTTAAGGTGCATATTGTGGCGCTTGGCGGTTGCGAGAGTAAGACTGACGTTATTTCTGGTTCCCACGGTCCGCCGTGGGAACCCATACATTGGTTGCCGAGGCAAGGTCGGTATGCATTCCCACGGAGGACCGTGGGAACGAGGAAACGAGGAATAAAGACCGGTTCGGGAATAAGTATCGAGCCCGAAAAAGCGAAGGAACTGGCTGCCGCGATAACGGCTTTGGCCGATGCGCCGGAAAAATGCGCGGCGATGGGTGAAGCCGGGAAAGCCTGTGTGAGTGCCGAATTCGATCGCCGAGCGTTGGCGCGGCGTTTTGAAGAGGTTTGGGTATCGGTTGTGTAGGGTGCCGCATTGCGCACCGGGGTTCACTGCTATTAAGTTAGTGGAAGGACAATCCTAAGTTCTGGTTCCCACGGTCCGCCGTGGGAATCCATACATTCGCTGCCGAGGCAAGATCGGTATGCATTCCCACGGAGGACCGTGGGAACGAGGAAAAAGTTGATTGGTTGCAACGGCGATGCAAAGGTGCGCGGTGTGCAGCCTACTGTGCAACGTTTTGCGGTTGCTTTGACATCAGTGTATATTTTACTGCTTGAATAATCGGTTCACGGCATACTGAATCAACCGATCAAAATCGAGGGGCAACGCCATGCAAAGCGTTTCTGTTTCCGAACAAGGTCAAAGTCGTAATTCCGCTTGAATTTCGCAAAAATCAGGCATTCTCGCTGGTTCGCAGCTTAGACAAAGCCGGATGAAAGTCGAAGTCAAATAACGCATATCGCCTACGCGCTCCGAAGATGGCTATGACCTATTGGTAGGCAAACAAGCGGGAGAAAGACATTGCGAGGATTTTGAAATACGGACGGTTTAACCGATGCCAACTTGGGGAACTCCAAAAATTATGGCCACGATACATATCAAAATACAAGAAGCCTATGTCGATCGATTAATGGCTATCTTGTCCAAGCATCAAGAATTAAAAATCGACGATATTGAGATCGATCGTTTTTCTCAAGAGGGAAACGTTCAAAAGATGTTAAAAAAGCAAAAACTCATGCAGATAGCGAAAGACTGTGCAACTTTGCCTACGCTCGATCATCGTTCCCCTGATCAAATCCTTGGTTATGATCAAAGCGATAACGGTTTATGGGGTAATGATTGATGGTTATCGATTCATCCGTAGTGATCGCAGTATTGCTGCTCGAGCCGGATGCCGACCAATTATTGAATCAACTCATTGAAGCGGAGACACTTTACCTGAGTGCGGTTAGTCTCGTCGAAACTGCTATGGTCATCGAATATAAGAAAGGCGTTGCCGGTGCCAAAAAATTAGACGAATGGCTTGCTAATTTGTCCCCCATTATTGTCGAATTCGATCATCAGCAGGCCAAACTGGCACGAACAGCATGGCGAGAATACGGTAAAGGCCGACATCCGGCTAAATTGAATTTTGGTGATTGTTGCAGCTACGCGCTTGCCAAACAACTCAACAAGCCATTGCTGTTCAAAGGAAACGATTTTTCCCAAACCGATATGGGATCAAAGTGAATGTTTTAAAAGGGTTACTTTTCTTGCCGTCGGTGCAATCAAAAATAAGAAGATTATCGGCGCTTTGGAATGGCTGGAAAGATTCGCTTACCGTAAGACGGACCGTATCGAAGTTGTGTAGGGTGCGCATCGCGCACCGGGGTTTGGATATGGGTGATTGGTTGCAATGGGCGTTGTCAAGGTGCGCGGCCTACTGTGCTTAGCTTTAGATTTTCAATGTATTTTTAATGCGATTGTCTTGGATTGAGTGCTTTTCTCATAGAGTCGGGTAGATACGGCCATCGAAAATCAGAGGACGATGTCGAGTATTTCTGGTTCCCACGGTCCTCCGTGGGAACCCATACGTTGGTTGCCGAGGCAAGATCGGTATGCATTCCCACGGAGGACCGTGGGAACGAGGAAAAGTTGATTGGTTGCAACGGCGATGCAAAGGTGTGCGGTGCGCAGCCTACTGTGCTTATCTTTTGTGGCTTCGATGGCTTTTTGGGGTGTTTTGCTTGTTCGTCTCCGATTATCGCGATCAGGGGATCGCTCCCACAGCAGCCTGAGCCGAGTTCGATCGCCGGGTGTTGGCGCGGCGTTTTGAAGAAGTTTTGGAATCAGTTGTGTAGGGTGCCGCATCGCGAACAGGGGTTCGGACGTGGTTGATTGGGATAAAAAGGTACTATAAAGGCATTCAATGCCAGTTATCAGTTACTTAAGGCGCGGCGCCTATTGGCATCGATTCGCTATTGCCATGGCAGGCAGGGAAGAGCCGATTTTTTTAGGTGAAGTCCGCAATTGAGTAGGTGGGGATTGTAAACCAAATCATTGTAGCCATTAGAATTATAGCTTTCGGCTAAACTACATCTCGTGCGGCCTCTTCAATGATGCTATCGGGAACGCCCAGTTTCTTTAATGCTGCGATCAATTTCGCTTCTTTGCTAAATGTAAATTGCGCTTCATCTCGGCGTAGCCCTTCACTAATGTATGATTTTAATAACGCCTGATAGCCTGAAAAGCCTTTGTAGGGTGCAATAGCCTTCATAGACTCCACTACATCGACCGGAATACGTAAGGTAATTGAAGTCATTGGACGGTCTTTGGTTAAACGGTTTTTAAGAGTGTCAGAAATCATAGTCATTGCGCTCAGTAATAGTAGCTTTTCTAGCTGAAATCAGACGAATAACTTCGTCTTCAACCTCAATATGCACGACGAAAAGCAATCGGCCAGACTCATCGTAGCCAATAACCGCATCTCGTGCTTCTTGGTTTCGCCCTGCATCAACTACTTTGAAAAAGGGATCAAAGAATGCCTCGGTAGCCTGTTCAAAAGTTATTCCATTGTGTTTCTTAGGATTAGCCGCTGCTTTACGATCATTCCAGGTAAAGGCGATGCCATTTTTTTCAAAGCGGATATCCATTAGGCGATTTTATGCATTATATGTACATTGTCAATACATTATTGGATTTATTAACTTCATAACGAAAATTGTTTACAAAGTACAATTAAAACTAAATTAAGGAGTCAGAGCCTGAGGAAAAAGGTTATTTTTCTTGCCGTCGGTGCAATCAAAAATAAGAAGATTATCGGCGCTTTGGAATGGCTGGAAAGATTCGCTTACCGTAAGACGGACCGTATCGAAGTTGTGTAGGGTGCGCATCGCGCACCGGGGTTTGGATATGGGTGATTGGTTGCAATGGGCGTTGTCAAGGTGCGCGGCCTACTGTGCTTAGCTTTAGATTTTCAATGTATTTTTAATGCGATTGTCTTGGATTGAGTGCTTTTCTCATAGAGTCGGGTAGATACGGCCATCGAAAATCAGAGGACGATGTCGAGTTCATCTAAAGCTTGAAAAAGCTAATAAATAGATATGCTAAACTCCATCCTAATTTCCCCTAATAAGCTCAATCCGTGCCGTGAAAGAAAAATACATCAACTTATTTACCGACTTTGGTTTCAAAAAAGCGTTTGGTGAAGAAGCTAGTAAAGAGCACTTGATCAGCTTTTTAAATACCCTGCTGCCGGAAAAACACCAAATTCAAGAGTTGCAATTCAATCAAAATGAACGTCAGGGGGCTTCGGCTTTAGACCGTAAAGCAATTTTCGACCTCAGCTGTGTCAGCTCGACCGGCGAATACTTCATTGTAGAATTGCAAAAAGCTAAGCAGAACTTCTTTAAAGATCGTAGCGTGTTTTATTCCACTTTTCCGATTCAACAGCAAGCCGAGCGAGGTGACTGGAATTTTAAGTTGGCTGCGGTTTATACGATCGGCATCCTGGATTTTGTCTTTGATGAAGACGAAAACCAAGGCCGTCACGAAGTCGTGCATCGGGTCCAATTGAAAAACCAGCATCATCAGGTTTTTTACGATAAATTGACCTTTATTTATTTGACCCTACCCAATTTCACTAAAACCGAGGATGAACTGGACACGCTGCAAGATAAATGGTTTTACGTGTTCCGCCACCTGCATGAACTGGACGAAATTCCGCCAAGACTGCGCGAAAGGGTCTTCCTGAGCCTGTTCGAAAAAGCCCGGATCGCCCGTTTTCAGCCGGAAGAGCGCGACGCCTATGAGTCCAGTCTGAAATACTACCGCGATCTAAAAAACGTAATCGACACAGCGAGGGATGAAGGAAGAGAAGAAGGAAGAGAAGAGGGTAAAAAAGAAGGAAAAGAAGAAGGTCGGCTTGATGAAAAACGCAACTTAGCGATCAGAATGATCCGCTGGGAGATGAGCGATGAAGACATAGCTGAATTGACTGGGCTCAGCATTGATGCTATTGCCGAAATACGTGCTAACCCTGCGCATTTCATTTCAGATGAGTCCTTATAAAAGAGGCATTGGCGTCAGGTCTAGATATATAGCATTTCCTAAAGTTCATCTTCATTGACTCGGATTGGTTGCAACGGCGTTTTTAAAGTGCGCGATGCGCAACCTAGTATGCTTAGCCGTTGTGGCTTCGATGGCTTTTTGGGGTGTTTTGCCTGTTCGTCCTGGTTTATTCGCTTGTTCCCAATCTATTTGCTTGGGAATGCAGTACGAAAAGCTCCAGCTTCTCGAAACCTTTAAGCAAGAGTTTACGTGAAGGGTTTCACAAACCCGGAGTTTAGGAAACAGCGAAAAATCGGTACGTCGGTTGCCTAACTTATTTCATGCTCATTTCTGAGCTTTATGTTTTCGACTTATTTTTAATGCGGTTGCCCTAGATTTAAGCACCTTTCTCATAGAGCAGGCTAGATACGCTCAGCGAAAATCAGCGGCAAATTCATCAAAAATACCCCTAAAAGCCGATTTATCTCGATAAAAAGTGGGAAACGACAAATGAGCAAATTTCGACATATCAAATATAAATACTCAGCATAAATTTATCGAGAAATGTTGAGGAAACTATGCAGCCGGATGTTCTTTAAGCCATTCTTTTAATGCCTCGTTCATACGCGTTTGCCAGCCGCTGCCGGTCGTCTTGAAGGCATCCAGCACATCGTCAAAACGAACAGACCGACTGATCATTTCTTCAGTCCATTCAGGGTTTTCGTCATCTATCAACTCAGGATTTACTGGCTTGCTCATACCGTTTTACCTTACGTTTATTTGCTTTGCGAAAGCTGATTACCCGAATACCGTTGGCTGTTTCAGTAAAAACCAGCGAATGGACACGTCCTGTCAACAGACCGAATGCAGAGAAACGCACTTCCGGGTATGTCTTGCGGTCGTCAATCCAGATAACAGCGGTTTCAGAATTAAAATCAACCGCGCGTTCAAAGCTCAAGCCGCGTTCAGCGATGTTTTTATTATCCTGGAAAGAGCAGTTGGCATGTGTTGTAGGCCGTTCGTGCTGAGCTAAGTCGAAGCATGAACGGCCTACAACACTTTCACCGGCTTGGTGAAGCCTCAAACTACCGTTCACCCTGAGCCCTTCGGCTACGCTCAGGAGAGCCCTGTCGAAGGGCGAACGGTAGTTTGAGGCTCTCAACTGCTCTTTTTAGGTTAATCGTTTGAACGATTGTTGCTGGGTTGGTTTTTGTAAATGATTTTTCGGATTAATCGTTCGGCTTCTTCCAATTCGTTGTCGAAAATAGTAGTACGGTAAAAATCGGTACGGGTGCCGGCGTTCGAGGTCAAGAGCGGCTCTCCCGTTTCGCTAATGTTGATGCGGGTCAGTGTCGATAGTCCCGGCTGCAGCGGGTGCTCCTGTATTTCTTTCTGGTCAAGGCCGATGCGGACCGGCACGCGCTCGGCGATATGAATGAAATTGCCGGTGGCGTTGTTGGTCGGCAGTACCGCGAATACGCTGCCGGTTCCGGGGTTTAGGCCTTGCACGGTGCCATGGTATAGCCTTTCGCTGCCGTAAGCGTCGATCTTGATTTCCGCGGATTGGCCGGGGCGGATAGAAGCGATTTGGGTTTCGAGAAAATTGGCCTCTATCCAGACTTCGGCTAGCGGCACAATGGCCATTAACGGCATACCGGACTTGATATGATCGCCGACATGCGCGCGGCGATTGGAAACATAGCCCGATACCGGCGCGAAGATGTTGCTGCGCCGATAATCCAAATAGGCTTTTTTGACACGGCTCTTGGCTTTGTCGACGGACGGATGGTTTTCGATGTCGGTTTCGAGCAATTGAGCTTGGATACCCGATTTTTCCGCTTCGGCTTCGCCGATCGCAGCTTCCAATTCACGCAGTTGGTCGCGGGCGTTTTGCACTTGCTGTTCGGATACCGCGCCTTCGAAGAGGGCGCTTTCGTAGCGCTTGAGATCGTGGCGAACCGTTGCCAATGAAGCTTGCCGGGCAATCACGCGATGATTGAGCGTATCTATTCGGGCTTTCAGCGTGACGATGTTTCTGACCGTTTCGGCCAATTCGGCTTTCGCTTGTTGCAGGGCGACTTCGGCATGGTTGCCGTCGAGGCGAATCAATAGGTCGCCGGCTTGCACGGACTGGGTGTCTTCGACCGCGACTTCGACGACGATGCCTTCGGTCAACGCTTTGATAGTGATCAAATGTCCCGCGACGAAGGCGTCGTCGGTAGCGACCCAATCCCGATTCACATACCACCAATAGGCGAAATAGCTCAAGCCGGCCAGCAATATTGCCAGTGTTATGCCTTTCAGTCGGCGGTTACGTTGGCGGAGGATTTCTTTCGGGCGAATCTTTTTGGGTACGGCTGTCGTCATAGTTTGTCGTTTTCGGTATAGCCGCCACCCAGGGCTTTAAAGAGTTGCACGGCGGTTTTGAAACGTTGGTTTTCGAGCGTCGCCAAGTGGTAGCGTTGATCCAAAACCTGAATTCGAGCTTCCAGTAAATTGCTACGATTGTTGAGCCCGGCTCGATTGAGGGTTTGCGCGAGACTTTCATTGCATTGCGCCGCCTCCAACGAACGTTGCTGCTCAGTGAGTCTGGCTTCGACCTCTTGCCAATGCGTCAAAGCATCGGCGACTTCTTGTACGGCATGCAGCAAACTGGCGTTATAGCGCTCCACCGCCGCATCGTAGGTGGCTTCTTGATATGTCAAATTAGCGCGCAAACGACCACCTTCGAAGATCGGAAACTCGATCGAGGGTCCGACGGCATAGGCCAAGCTTGCGCCTTGCAGCATTACGTCGGTCATGCTGACGCTATGCAAGCCGGTAAATGCGATTAGATTGACGTCCGGATAAAATGCGGTTTCGGCGACTTTGATTTCTTCGGCGGCGGCTTGGGCATGCAGCCTGGCTGCGGCGATATCGGGACGGTGTGCGAGCAGGCTCAACGGCAGGTCGGCCGGTAGATTCAATCGTTTCGGAAACAAGCTTGGGTCGGCCGCGATGCTTTGTCCCCAGTCGGGGCCACGTCCGGCGAGCGCCGCGAGCAAATGGCGCTGTAGATCGACCTTGGCGCGAAAAGCGGCTTCGATTTCCCGGGCTTTATTCAATTCGATTTCGGTATTCAGTGGCGCGGAGCGTTCGACCAAGCCGAGCTCGAGCCGAGTCTGTTCGAGTTTTAACAATGCTTCTTTGTGCCGCACGATTTGTTGTATCAGTTTGAGTTTTTCGGCACTTTCGCTCAAGTCGAAATAGCCTTGCGCGACGGTGGCCGATAACAATAATTTGGCGTCGGCCAGTTCGTTTTCGACGGCTACCGCACGGCCGACAGCGGCTTGCAAAGCGGCTTTGTCGCGTCCCCAAAAGTCCAGGTGATAACGCAAGATTAATGGGTTGATCAACATGTGCCGGAAATTTTCTCCGGCGAATTTGACTTGCACGCTGTTCGCGGAAAATCGTTGGGCATTGAAGGTGATGTTGGCATGGATGGTCGGATACAGTTCGGCTGCTTGCGCATCGACCATCGACTGAGCCTGGCTTAGTCGTGCCGCGGTGGCTTTCAGGTCCGGGTTGCTTTCGAGCGAGGCTTCGATCAGGGTTTGTAATTGCGGATTGTTGAAAATGTCCCACCAAGCCGGGTCCGGCCATCGATCGGTCGCCGGCAGTTTTTGCTGTGCCTCGCTAATCGTTTGGCCGATCTCAGGCAACGCATTCATTACGGCGCGTTGCGTGCTTTCGGGAAACCACGCGCAACCGGCTATCAATAGCGTACCGCCGAGCAGGCATGCGCTAACGGTGTGCTGTTTGGCCAGATTACCTGTCATGGCCCCTCCGATAAGGCTTGTTGAGCCTTGCGCCTTAGCGCGCGGGCGATCGTCCATTTAGCCGGTTGCCGGGTCGGATAAGCGAACCAAACCAATATCGATAAGCCGACGAATAGACAGCCCGCCAACCAGTAAGCGTCGTTCATTGCGTTCAGCACCGATTCGCGTTCCACGATTTTGGCCAGTTTAATGAAGGCCTGCCGCTCCGATAGCCCGACTTCAAGCAAAGGTTCGATGGCTTTATCGTAACGAGGGGCGAGTGGCGTTAGCACTTCTGCTATCCGGGTCATATGAAACGGTTTGCGTTGATAGATGATGATGGTTTGCAGCGTGATTCCGAATGCACCTCCGGCAATCCGCATTAGCCCGGCCAATTCGACGGCTCGCCATTGCCTTTCCGGCGGCAGGCCGTGCAGCATCAGCGCGGTCAACGGCACGAAAAAACTGCCCAGACAAATGCCTTCCAATAGCTTGGGCCAGAACAGATCGGCATAGGCGTCGCTTACATCGAAGCGGCTAAGCCAGAAATAGGTCGCCGCGAAGCCGAGTAAATTAAAAGAGGCCAATAGGCGGGCATCGAAGCGTTTGATGATCTCATGGAAGATCCCTCCCATCGGTTTCGCGAAAATTGCCATCGGCAGAAACACTAGTCCGGCCAGCCATGACGAGTAGCCTAGGGTGATTTGCAATTGCACGATCAGCATCGATAGCAGGCCTTGAAAGCACAGAAATCCCAGAAACAGCGATAAGGCGCCGATTGTGAAGTTGCGATGCGCGAACAGTCCGATATCCAAAAACGGATAACGTGCGCCGAGTTCCCAAACGATCCAATAGGCGAGACTGATAGCCATGACGATGATCAAGGCATCCATCAACGGCGAATTCGTCCAATCCCAGTCGTTGCCAATATTTAGAATCGTTTGCAAGCAACCCAGAATTACGGCTATTAAAATAAAACCGGTGAAGTCGAAGCGCCGCCATATTCGCTTGTAGCCGCGCCCATAGAGTAGCGCGCCGACGATTCCGGCAATCGTGAGTGCTACCGGAACGTTGATCCAAAACAACCAGCGCCAACCCAGGGTGTCGGCGATCCAGCCTCCGAAGGGGGGCGCGAAAGTGAAGGGCGTCAAGGTAAATAGGCTCCAGACCCCGATGCCTACCGATTTGCGTTTATCCGGGAACTCTTTGATCAACAGCGATTGTCCGAGCGGTAATGTCAGACCGCCGGCAAAGCCCATGACGATACGTCCGGCCAAATAAACATAGAACGATGAGCTGAAGGCGCAAATCCACGAGGCCAGCGCAAAGATCGTAAAGGCAGCGACAAAGGGGCGGTATTCGCCGATGCGCCGCGACAACCAGCCGCCGACCGGAAAGGCTAGCGCTAAACCGATCATATAATCGGTTTGCGTCCAAGTGGCATAGCTCAACGGAATGCCGAGGCCGCCGGCGACGCGGGGCAGCATCGCGATGTAGGCGCCGGCATTGAATAGGACCAAGGCATGACTCAAGCCTAGGCAGCCATTGAACAAAATAAAGCGCCAACCTTTCAGGCGTTTCGCATAAATGATGCTCATTGCCGCTTAGGATTTCGTAATAAATAACGTCCTGGAACTATGAGCCTTGTTGAGGGTTCGGTCACTCGCTTGGCAGGACGCCGTGAATACGTCCGTGTAGGCTTGACACGGCGAAATCTGATTGCCATGGATGGCATGAATGCAGATTTTGCATTACGCCATGGATGGCGTGTATTAGGGCAATGCAGGAGCAATTGCCGAGGAGCAAAAATCTGCCCTGCCGCCGACACCTGCCAATCGAGCAACCGAACCCTCCTTAAAATAGGGAAGTTATTTACGGCCAAATCCTTAAAACATGGGGGTTGCGAATCTATCAACATATCGAGGCAAGGCTAAAATTGTGTATTGACCGGCGGGGCTTCGACGAAGGGTATTTTAGATGGGTTCAGAGCCGTTTTCCGAAGCGGCAACCCGATGTTGCCGAGCCCACGGTCGACGAGTCGCATGCCCATATCGGTAATCAGTTGTTTGAAGCGTTGGCCTTCGTTGTCGAGTAGTGATTGCGACGAGCCGGAAATCGTATACGTTTCCGCGCTGGTTCTGGCGAAGACCGTGCCGTCGGCCGGATCGACCAAGCGCATGAGAATTTGTAGCGCTGTTTGACCTTCGAAGATTCGATAATGTCCGATGCCGATTTCGAGAACCGCATCAAAACCGACCGAGTCTTTAATCGAGCGGTAATCGATCGAGGATTGCGTTTGTTCGTACCACTGCGCAACCGATTTACGCCAGTCGGCCGGATCGCTGCCGAGCCGCGTCGTGGAGCTAGGCAGCCGGTAATAATGGCTACTCAATTGGGATTTGATGTTGTTAAAGGTCAATTGCGTCACTAGGTTTTCAGCCAAAGCCAGGCTCGGTAGCCAATAGTCTTGGCCGATGAGCGATAGCGAAGGGCGATGCGCACCTTGCTCGGTATCTAGGGTGAACTCGGCAACGACATCTTCATTGCTTATTAACCCTGATATTAATAGTTTGCCCGGATTGAGATAGATCTTTTTGGTCAATGGTGTTGGGATCTCCATGTTCCGGAAGTGACGTTGCACCGGTAGGCGGCTGTCGATGGGATCGGGAATGACTTCGAGGGGCGGCGTCTCGATTGGTACGACGAGAATCTGGCGTAAGTGCGCGGTTTTGTATGCCGTTGCCTTGATCGGTGAGGCCGCGCAGCCGGATAGCGCTATTGGAAGTAATGACACAATTATGCCGGTCATGATAATTCTGATGCAGTTGGGTTGCGGTTTGCCGAAACGAGTAAAAAGTATTCGGTAATCGAAGTCATGTCTATTGTTTGTATTAGGGCTTAGCGGCGTATTCAAGATTGATTCTGGCATCGGTGTGCTCCTGTCTTGAGTTATTCGATTGCTATCATTTAAACGGTGCCGGTAAATGATTTCGGTATCGGATAAACTATTGATCGTGTTGATTGGGGTGTTCCGTCATAGCTTGAGGAGCAGGCAAGCAATTATTGGGCCTAGATATATGTTATTGAATAATAATAGCTATTTTTTAGTGTATTAGTTTCTGTTGTCATAATGACTCTTATCGATGGAATAAGGTTTGCCGTGAGTCACCGGAATTTGCTGGATCAAGTGTGCGCGAACTGTAGGAGGAGGGGGTAGAATAGGAAGTTGTTATATTGACTCTATTTGTGTCTAAATAACACGATACTTTAATCGGATCAGCCCGGGATTGTTGAAATGGATAATGCTATACGTGAAGTAGTGCTCACCTTGACGGCTAATTTGTCGATGAGTGAGCGTTATACCGAATTTTTGAATGTGTTTGCCAGAATTACCGGCAATCATGCGTGTGCCCTGTTGCGTTATCAAGACGGTCTATTGATCCCTGTCGCGACACGCGGTCTTGTTCCCAAGGTCCTCGATATGCAGTTTCAACCGGAGTTTCATCCGCGTTTATCGGTCATCATGCAGTCGCGTGTGCCGGTGCATTTTCCGGCCAACGACCCGAGGCCCGATCCTTATGACGGTCTGCTAAGTAACGATGCGAATGGGACGATTGGGGTTCATGCCTGTGTCGGTTGCGCCTTATATAATGAAAACACTCTATTCGGAGTGTTGTCCGCAGATTCGTTGGAGCCCGGTGCCTTTGATCATATCGAAGACAGCGTGTTTCGTATTTTTGCTGCCTTGGCAACGGTGTCGCTGCGATATGAATCGTATATCAATCGTTTGGAGCAGTTAGCGAAGCACCGTGAATTGGTCGCTAGCGAGTTGGTCAACGAGAACCTACAGCGCAGTAATCAAACCTTGGGTGAAAGTCCGGCAATGCGGAAATTGAGCGGCGAGATCGATATCGTCGCCGGTTCCGATTTGACCGTGCTGCTGCTGGGCGAAACGGGTGTCGGTAAGGAAGTCATCGCGCGTATCATTCATGCCCGTTCGCCGCGAGCCGAGCAGCCCTTGGTTTATGTCAACTGCGCGGCTTTGCCTGAAGCCTTGGCCGAAAGCGAATTATTCGGTCATGTGAAGGGAGCCTTTAGCGGCGCGAATAACGACCGTGCCGGTAAATTCGAATTAGCCAATGGCGGTACGCTATTTTTGGACGAAGTCGGCGAATTGCCGTTGACGATACAGGCGAAATTGTTGCGTGCGGTGCAATTTGGTGAAATCCAGCGTATCGGCTCCGACAAGAGTCATCGAACCGATGTGCGGATCATTGCCGCCACGAACCGAATGTTGGCCGAGGAAGTCAAGGCAGGCCGTTTTCGCGCCGATTTGTATCACAGACTGAGCGTCTATCCATTGCATGTTGCCCCGTTGCGTGAACGTATCGTAGATATTGCCGTGCTGGCCCGGTATTTCCTTAATCAGGCCAGGGTGCGTTTAGGTTTGGTTCACGCTGGACTGGCCGCTGAAACTGTCGAAGTCCTGCAAGATTACCGTTGGCCGGGTAATGTTCGAGAATTGGAGCATGTGATATTGCGTGCGGTGCTTAGGGCCTCGTCGATACGAGGGCGCTCGGTGATACTGGAGCCAGGCGATTTGGATCTCGCAGAGAGGCATGAGACGGTTAAACAAGTCGAGTCGGTCATGCCTGATGTTAAAGACGTTTCGTTGTCGCAGGCGGTCGATGAGTTTCAACGGCAATTGATAAGGACTGCTTATCTCGAAGAGGGATCGAATTGGTCGAAAACGGCCCGTCGTCTTGGTGTCGATCGAGGCAATTTGCACCGTTTGGCTAAACGTTTGGCGATCAAATGATAGTGAATGGCGTGGGCTTTGTGAGCCGCTTTTATGGATAGTAGCTTGAAAAAGGCTATGTTTCCGTTATACCCGTCGTAGATCAAAATTCGGCGCCTGGTGATTGGCATCCACATCTTTGTAGTCTTGAAGCCAGCAACCTGCCGGGATAACGCTTTCGATATTTAGGTTTGAGTATTAATGGATTAGAGAAAAAATTAGTCAATTTAACTGAGTAGTAATATTTATGGGGGTTGAAGGTAGAAAATAGCCAGTTACAATAAATGACATTGAGGTCGCAAAAACTGCAATATGCTGTTACCCAAGCTCCAGCTCTCATCGTTATACATAAGTCAAAAATTACCCTTTTGCAATCTTAGCCAATAAGACCTCGATACCATTTACTGTCACTTAACACTCGCGGATCACCTAGCGCTAGGCGATCCGCGTAGGGTACGCTGTGCGTACCATGGTAACCCCGCAATGTTCATGTGCCAACCGAGCCGCCAGGGCACGGCTTTGGTACGCGCAGCGTACCCTACAATTTATGTATAACGATGAGAGCTCCAGCTTGGGTAACCTGTTCAGGAAGCTCTAGCTTCCCGACAATCAAGAAAAATTGAACGAGCAAGTCGCGGGGTTGATTGAGAGTGAGCGGAGGTTGTGTCGGTCTCAGGAAGCTCTTGCCCTGAGCATGTCGAAGGGGGAGCTTCCGGGGGGGGGGCAAGCTGGAGCTTGGGAAAGAGCGTGATGTGGGTTGGCCGCTTTTAGCTTGACGCGCATGGCTTGCGAACCCCGTCCTGCCAGGGATATGCTGATCTTTGGGCTTTAGCTGAAGAAGCTTGCTAATCAGGTCAAGATATGTTTATTCTTGGAAATTGCCTAAAACCGTGAGCCGGTCAGTTCGACATCGGCTTCCGCCCAAACGTGCAGGAACTGAGTATCGATTTCATCGGCTTCGCGGTTTTTATGCTGTTTGCGTAAGCTTTGCGCTAGTCCGTACAATGACCAGCCGTTTTGCGGATGATGCCGCAAATCCTCGCGATAAACGAGTTCGGCCTCTTGCGGTCGGTTCGCTTCGAGTAAAATAGCCCCCAAGACCTGCCTCGGCGGCAAATACCAATCCTTGGGTTCGGTATAATTGAGGCCGTCTTCGAGTTCAATTGCGTGCTTGAGATGGGCGGTGGCTTTGTCGTAGTCTTTGCTTTCGGCGGCCAGTTCGCTGCTCAGAATATCCGATCCGATTCGCAACAACGATGCGACCGGGTTTAAATCGAACACTTTCAATTCGGCAATAGCTGGATCGTTCGTGATTTTTTCAAGTTGAGCCAGTTCCTGGCGGGCCGGTTCGGCTTGATTTGTTCTGAGTAAAGCCAATCCGCGCGCATAATGCCAGATGCCTTTCGGATAAAGCAGATCGGGAGCCGGGGCAGGTTCATTCAAGATGGCTTCCCATTCTCCGAATAGGGCTTGAGTGTAAATCGGGATCAAGGAAAAATGTTGCAAGGTGCCGTCAAAGCCGGGCTCGCGCAACAATTCCGGTTTGACCTTGGATGCTGTATCGGCGGCCGCCTGGGTAGCCAATGCCTTGCGTCCGGTTTTGATTGCGGCAGCCCATAAGAAATGATAATTATGCGGGACGTAAGCAAGGGTATAGATGCTTTCGGCATGGTTGTGACTCAGATAGCCGTGATCGGATTTAACGGCCTGCTGATTGGCCAAAATCGCATCGCGGTAACGCCCGGTGCGGATATAGATATGCGCAGGCATATGTACCAAATGGCCGGAAGCCGGTACCAAGGACGGCAGGCGTTGAGCGCTCGGAAGTGCTTTTTCGGGGAACGGTGAGGCCTCGAGAGCGTGAATATATAAATGATTGGCGAGTGGATTATTGGCGTCGATAGCCAGCGCCTGTTCTAAAGTCGATACGATTTCCGCTGTCCACGGATTGGCCTCGCCTTGGTTGGTCCAAAAATCCCATGGATGCAAATCCATCAAAGCTTCGGAAAATAGAGAGAGGATGACGGCGTCGTCAGGAAAGCGTTGAGCCACTTCGCGCATAGCCGCCGCATAGGCTTCATCGAGAAATACCCGGTCTGCCGGCGCCTCTTTTACATAACGTTTGGTTAAGGCATGAATCAGGGCTTTTTCTTTGTCGGAGACCGAATCGGCGAGTGTCATCGCTTTTTGTACCGATGCATAGGCTTGTGGGGCACTGCTTGGGTCCATCGGCGCATTAATATTCGGTCCAAGGACTAGCGCTTCGCCCCAATAGCACATGGCGCAGTTCGGGTCCAAGTGATAGGCTTGACGGAATGAACGTGCCGCTTCGGCATGGTTGAAGCCGTAGGTTAGAATCAAGCCTTGGTCGAAATAGCGTTGTACCGCAGTCGATGATGTGGCGATCGGATAGCGGTGGTCGCCCAAATCGTCGAACAACGGTACGGTTTCGACTTGTACGTTATGGCAGCCATGGAGCAGCAGCGCCGAAAACAAGAGCTTTGTTAAATCATGCATACGTTTTTCTTTAGTGTGTGTTGCGAAAAGCGGGCGATGACGATTCGTGGACTGTCATTGCTCATGAATCACTATGTTAGTTTTATTGTTTATAGTTGGGTTCACGGCGTCTTGTCAAGCGAGCCATCGAACCGCAGCAAAGCCTACTATTTGTAGAAGTTATTTTGTGTATATTCCTTAGTTATGTCTGTCACTGTAACAAATGGAGTGTGCTGCCATAAGCGCTGTCGAAACTTTGATCCTAAAAAGAGCGGTTGAGAGCCTCAAACTACCTTCGCCCTGAGCCCTTCGGCTGCGCTCAGGAGAGCCCTGTCGAAGGGTGAACGGTAGTTTGAGGTTTTACCTCACCACAGGCCGATGAAAGTGTTGTAGAACCTTCGTGCTTCGACGTGGCTCAGTACGAACGGTCTACAACACATGCCAACTGCTCTTTTCAGGTTGATGTGAGATAAGTACGAATAAATGGTTTCAAAAAAAGGTTTGTATAATAGCGTATATCGAATATAATGCCGCGTTCATTTAATGTGCGAATGTGGCGGAACTGGTAGACGCGCTGGATTTAGGTTCCAGTAGGGTAGCCTGTGAGAGTTCGAGTCTCTCCATTCGCACCAATAAATTCTATATACATACATTTCAAGTTAGTGTTCCCAACGTTAACTTTTCCAAGTCTTAAGCCTTTATCAGGCGTCTTAATCCAATCGTATCAAAATAGCTGAGGTAAAAAATGCAGGTTTCTGTCGAAAAAACATCGGAATTAAGCAGAAAAATGACCGTGAGCGTGCCTGAAGAGGTCGTTAAGGATAAAATGGAAAGCCGTTTTAAATCCTTGGCGCGCGAAGTCAAATTGGATGGTTTTCGGCCGGGCAAAGTACCTCAGCATGTCATTAAAAAAATGTTCAAGGATAGGGTTCGAGAAGAAATCGCCGGTGATTTGATTCAGTCGACTTATTTTGAAGCCTTGCAAGAACAAAATTTAAGACCGGCAGGATATCCGCATATTCAGCCAATCGATGAGTCGGAGGGCTTCCAATACACGGCGGAGTTCGAAGTCTATCCCGAGATATCTCTTCAAGGAATTGACGGTATCGAAGTGGTTCGAAAAGTGGCGTCTGTTGAGGAAGCCGATCTTGACGCCATGATCGAGCAAATCAGAAATCAAAACAAAACTTGGGCTCTTGTAGAGCGTCCAGCTCAAGCTAATGATCAAGTTTGGATTAGCTTTTCTGGTGTTAGCGAAGGCGAAAATTTCACCGATGGCAAAGTCGACGACTATCCTGTTGAAATCGGCACCAACAAAATGATACCCGGATTCGAAGACAATCTGATTGGTTTGAGTGCCGGCGACGTCAAAACTTTTACCGTGACATTCCCCGAACAATACGGTAACGCCAAGTTGGCAGGTAAGCCTGCGGAGTTTGAAGTTTCTGTAGCCAAGGTTGAAGAGTCTGTGGTTCCTGAAATAGACGCCGAATTTCTGAAAGATTACGGAGTTTTAGATGGCGATTTAACGACCTTCAAAGAGGATGTCAAGGCCAACATGGAACGGGAATTGAGGCAAGCTCTGCGTAACAACCTGAAAACTGCCGTAATGGATAGTTTGTATGCCAATATTTCGGTTACATTGCCTAAAACGCTTGTCGATCAGGAAGTCGAGGAAATAATCAAGCCCTATGTTGAAAACGCCAAAAAGCAAAATCGCAAGCTAGAGGAGTCTGAGTTACCTAGGGATGTTTTTGAGGAGCAGGCGCGTCGAAGAGTTGCTTTAGGCTTGATTCTGAGCGAGGTTATCCAGGCCAACAATATTAAAGTCGATGAAGCGAAAGTGCGATCGACGATTGAAGATATGGCGCAAAGTTACGAGCGTTCTGAGGATGTCATTAATTGGTATTATTCCGATGAAAATCGTCTGAATGAAATTCGACAGCTGGTTTTGGAAGACCAAACCGTTGAGTGGATTGTCGAAAGAGCGAAAGTCACCGATGAAAAAGTCAGTTTCGATGCTATCATGGGCAAGAAGTAACAGATCTTAGGAATGCAAATGCACTATCGAAATGAGTTAAATAATAACATGCAGCCACAGGCAGCCGGCGGTTTGGTCCCAATCGTCATTGAACAGACAGCTCGGGGCGAGCGTTCGTTCGATATTTATTCCCGATTGCTCAAAGAGCGCGTAATTTTTTTGGTAGGGCAAGTCGAAGATTACATGGCCAATCTGGTTGTTGCGCAGTTATTGTTTCTCGAATCGGAAAATCCGGATAAAGACATTCATCTTTATATTAACTCTCCGGGCGGTTCGGTGACCGCAGGTATGTCGATATACGATACAATGCAGTTCATTAAGCCCGATGTCAGTACGATGTGTATCGGTCAAGCCGCTAGTATGGGGGCGTTGTTGTTAACTGGCGGCGCTAAAGGTAAACGTTTTTGTTTGCCTCACTCGCGCATGATGATTCATCAACCTTTGGGCGGTTTTCAGGGGCAAGCTTCCGATATTGATATTCATGCTCGTGAAATATTATCAATAAGAGAAAAGCTCAATAATGTTTTGGCTTTACATACCGGCCAGCCGATTGAAAAGATTCGTTTGGATACCGATAGGGATAACTTCTTGAGTGCGCACGATGCGGTCGAATATGGCTTGATCGATAAGGTCTTGACCAGCCGTGTCGGCGAAACTGTCAAATAACAATTTGCTAATGTTCGGGATATCCTTTTTTACTGAATCGATTGATGCGAATACTTCAGTCTTGGGGTGTGTGGGAGTCTATTTATGAGTAATGACAAAAGCGGTAAAGATGACGACAAGCTTCTTTATTGTTCTTTTTGCGGTAAAAGCCAGCATGAAGTCAGAAAACTGATTGCAGGTCCCTCGGTATACATATGCGACGAGTGCGTCGAGTTGTGTAACGATATTATCAGGGATGAATTGTTGGATGAGTCTTCAGAAGGCGATGGCTCTCTGCCGAAACCGTTAGAAATTAAAAACGTGCTGGATGAATATGTCATCGGGCAGGAACGTGCTAAAAAAACTTTGGCTGTTGCGGTTTATAATCACTATAAACGATTACGCAGCAAATCCAGGAAAGATGAGGTCGAACTGGCGAAGAGTAATATTTTGCTTATCGGTCCGACCGGTTCGGGTAAAACCCTGTTGGCTGAAACATTGGCAAGATTGCTGGATGTTCCTTTCACAATCGCCGATGCGACTACATTAACCGAAGCCGGTTATGTCGGCGAAGATGTCGAAAACATCATTCAAAAAATTCTGCAAAAGTGCGATTACGATGTCGAAAAGGCGGAGTCGGGTATCGTATATATCGATGAAATCGATAAGATATCCAGGAAGGCCGACAATCCGTCGATAACGCGTGATGTTTCCGGTGAGGGTGTGCAGCAAGCGTTATTGAAACTGATCGAAGGTACCGTAGCTTCAGTGCCTCCGCAAGGCGGACGTAAGCATCCTCAGCAAGAATTTTTGCAAGTCAATACGGCGAATATTCTTTTTATCGTAGGTGGTGCGTTCGCGGGATTGGATCGTGTGATCAAGGCCCGTTCCGAGAAAGGCGGTATCGGTTTTTCCGCCGAGGTCAAGGCCAAGGATAACGACAAGAATGTCGGAGAAATTTTTGCCCAGGTCGAAGCGGAGGATTTGATCAAGTATGGCTTGATTCCCGAGTTTGTCGGTCGTCTGCCGGTTGTTGCAACGCTTGAGGAATTGGATGAGGAAGCGTTAGTCAAGATCTTAACCGAACCTAAGAACGCCCTCGTCAAGCAATATCAGCACTTATTTGAAATGGAAGGGGCTGAATTGGAATTTAGAGAAGATTCTTTGCATGCCATTGCTCGCAAGTCTATGGAAAGAAAAACCGGAGCAAGAGGGTTGAGGACCATCGTTGAAAATGTCCTGTTGGATACAATGTATGAGCTGCCTTCAGCGGAAAATATTACAAAGGTGGTCGTGGATGAGGGCGTGATATCGGGCGAGTCTAAGCCGATTTTGGTTTATGAATCCGAGATAAAAAAAGCGGCTTCGGATTCCTGATATCCCTTTTGCTAGTTATACTTAGGTGCAAGACTTCCGTTATCCATGGCGTTATACAAATCTGCTATGGCATAGCTCATTGGCTAAGTAACTATCTTGGTTATTTAGGTGCTAGTCAGGCGAGTCACAGGCCACTACCAAAACGTATCGTTTAGCATATTTCTTGTAACTATTCAGTCCCCCGGAAATTATCGTTCCCACGCAGAGCGTGGGAACGATAGTGGGTGTGAATAATTACTATATTTCTTAGCATAAAAAAGGGCTTTATATGTTACATATAAAGCCCTTTTTTATGCTTAATTGCGATGGTTATTCGTTCAAAACTTGCTATTTTAATAAGTGGCCTTATATTAAGTTATTAAGAAATAATAAATGACCCCTTTTGTGGAAGCTTATTGAAATGACAGTTATACATCAAACAAAAATGATCGTGCCGGTTTTGCCGTTAAGAGATGTCGTGGTTTATCCGCACATGGTGATTCCATTATTTGTGGGAAGGGAAAAATCGATTGTCGCGCTCGATTCGGCAATGAAGGATAACAAGCAAGTGCTTTTAGTCGCACAAAAGGAAGCCGAAGTCGATGATCCGGATTTTACTGATTTATATCAGGTGGGAACATTGGCGAATATCCTCCAATTGCTTAAATTGCCTGACGGAACCGTAAAAGTGCTAGTCGAGGGTGGTAAACGCTGCCAGGTAGATAAATATGAGTTTTCCGACGGTTATTTTTCGGCCCTGGTCTCCGAGATTAATGACATTATTACGATGTCTGAGCAAGAGCAGGAAGTCTTGCAACGTACTGCAATGGGATCTTTCGATCAATATGTCAAGCTGAACAACAAGATTCCTCCCGAGGTGTTGAATGCGCTGGCCGGTATCGACGATCCGGGGCGTTTCGCCGATACCGTGGCGGCTCACATGACGCTGAAAGTTTCCGATAAACAAACGATCTTGGAATTGTCCGATATTCAGCAGCGTTTGGAAGCATTGATGACTCTGATGGAGGGCGAAGTCGATTTACTCGAAATGGAGAAGAGTATTCGCGGGCGCGTCAAGCAGCAAATGGAGAAAAACCAAAGGGAGTATTATCTGAATGAACAGATGAAGGCGATACAAAAGGAGTTGGGAGAAATGGACGATGCGCCTTACGAAATCGAAGAGCTCGAAAAGAAAATCAATTCGGCGGGCATGACGGCGGAAGCGAAAGAGAAGGCGACCGCTGAGCTCAATAAGTTGAAAATGATGTCGCCGATGTCGGCAGAAGCGACTGTGGTGCGTAACTATATCGATTGGATGGTTAATGTGCCATGGAAAAAGAAGACCAAAGTTAGGCATGATTTAAAAGTGGCGGAAGAGGTATTGGAAGCCGAGCATTACGGGCTTGAAAAAGTGAAAGAAAGGATTCTTGAGTATTTGGCCGTGCAACAAAGAGTTAAACGCTTGAAGGGGCCTATCTTATGCTTAGTGGGTCCTCCTGGTGTCGGCAAGACTTCGTTGGGCGAATCGATTGCGCGTGCAACTAATCGTAAATATGTACGCATGGCATTAGGCGGGGTTAGGGATGAGGCCGAAATTCGCGGGCATCGGCGTACTTATATCGGTTCTATGCCCGGCAAGATTCTGCAGAATTTGGCTAAGGTGAAAACGCGAAACCCGATGTTTCTATTGGACGAAATCGACAAAATGGCTGCCGATTTTCGTGGCGATCCCGCATCGGCATTGTTAGAGGTCCTCGATCCCGAGCAAAATCACACCTTTTCGGATCATTATCTAGAAGTGGATTTCGATCTGTCCGATGTGATGTTTGTAGCGACGGCCAATACGATGAATATTCCGGCGGCATTACTTGATCGCATGGAGGTTATTCGTCTCGCCGGCTACACTGAAGATGAAAAAATCAACATCGCGATGCGTTATTTGATTCCCAAGCAAATCAAAAATAACGGTTTGAAAGAAAAAGAAATCGATATTGATGAATCGGCGGTCAGGGATATTATTCGTTACTATACGCGAGAGGCCGGTGTCAGAAGCTTGGAACGTGAGATTTCTAAAATTTGCCGTAAAGTCGTTAAGGATTTGTTGCTTCAACAAAAAGACGCTAAGGTACTAGTTAATTCGACTAATCTGGGTAAATATTTGGGCGTTAGGCGTTTCAATTACGGATTGGCGGAAGAGCATGATCAAATCGGCCAAGTGACCGGTTTGGCGTGGACCGAGGTTGGCGGCGAATTGCTGACGATTGAGACAGCTGTTATTCCGGGTAAAGGCAAGCAAACCGCAACCGGAAAACTCGGAGATGTGATGAAAGAGTCTATCGAGGCGGCAATGACGGTGGTGCGAAGTCGTGCGGCTGTGCTCGATATCGATAATGAAGTTTTTCAAAAAAACGATATTCACATTCATGTCCCTGAAGGGGCGACACCGAAAGATGGGCCTAGTGCCGGTATCGGGATGTGTACCGCGATTATTTCCGCATTGACCAAAATACCGGTTAAGGCTAGTGTAGCAATGACGGGGGAAATCACATTAAGAGGCGAAGTATTGCCTATCGGCGGTCTGAAAGAAAAGCTGCTGGCCGCTCATCGCGGAGGCATTACTACGGTATTGATTCCGGCGGAAAATGAAAAAGATTTAGCCGAGATTCCGGTAAATATAAAAGAAAAGCTGACGATTAAATGTGTACATTGGATCGATGAGGTCTTGGTTGAAGCGTTGCAGTACATGCCGGTTCCCGGGAATAAGAAAAAATCGATTGAACATGCAAAAAAAACCGAAGCGGCTGCTAAAGCAAAAAAACAGAATGTAACCGCGCATTAATCGACCTTTTTTTGTTAAAGTGTGGGTAAAACCGGAAAATGCCTGGTCTGGAGAGTTTAAAGCTTGACACTTAAGGAGTCGTGTTGATATAAATGTCCGCTTTCTTATGTAGCGGGGGGCGACATAAGAGAATAAGCGCTTTGCTTATACACTTAACTTTAATAATTTCCTAGGGGGAATAATGAACAAATCTGAACTTATTGATGCTATCGCGGATTCATCAGGATTAACGAAAGCGGATGCCGGTCGTGCTTTAGATGGTTTTTTAACTGCGGTAACAACAGCTTTAAGCAAAGGCGATTCTTTAGCGTTGGTTGGTTTCGGTACGTTTTCTGTCAAAGAAAGAGCAGAGCGCAAAGGACGTAATCCGCAAACAGGTGAAGAAATCACCATTAGTGCAGCAAAAATTCCTACATTTAAAGCTGGTAAATCTTTAAAAGATGCTGTAAACTAGCGCTTCTTTAGTCGGGTGCTTAGCTCAGCTGGGAGAGCATCGCCCTTACAAGGCGAGGGTCGGGGGTTCGATCCCCTCAGCACCCACCACAGACTTAGGAGCGGTAGTTCAGTTGGTTAGAATACCGGCCTGTCACGCCGGGGGTCGCGGGTTCGAGCCCCGTCCGCTCCGCCAAATATAAAACCCCGGGCCGTTACACGGTTCGGGGTTTTTTTTTGCGTCGATTAAAGGTAGCTATTACTCCAATCTGATCGGAAGAGCATCCTAATTTCTGGAGGAGCTGGGTTATGGCGTTAAGATTGCCGCCAAACTCGCATGGAAAGGATCATCCAGACTCTAAATCCAAGCGTTTTAATTACTGCTGTTGAGACCGCAGGGTCTGAGTGGATGTGTTCTCCCAGCACCTAAGGATTTCGTGATAAATAACGTATTTGGGCTATGAGCTTGTTGAGGATTCGGCAACTCGCTTGACAGGCCCGGCACCTAAATTCCAATAGCTCATTGGTTATGGTTAACTATACTGGATCATTTAGGTGCTGGATCTTTGACGGGGAGGGCGGGGCCGAATTTTGATCTACGAAAAGTATAACAAGGGTCGAATGGAAATTTGGCGGTAGCCTAAGAATCAATGCACATGAGTGTTCTTACAAATCAAGTTACTTTTATTTAAGGATCTAGCATATGCTGACAAAGATAAGAGAAAAAGCGCAGGGCGTGTTCTCGTGGGTCATTCTGATTGCAATCACAGTGCCTTTTGCTTTATGGGGAATTCAAAACTATGTCGATGTCGGGAAAGAAACTCCGGTTGCATCGGTCGGCGATAGAGATTTTTTTCAACGCGATGTATCTAAAGCTTACGCTCAATTCAGTCAAAGTTTGCAAGGTTTGGATATTGAAGAGGAAACGCTTAAGCAGCAAGCGCTGCAAAAATTGATTCAAGATGAGGTGCTTTTGCAGCATGTGCAATCGCAAGGCTTAGTGATAACCGATAAAACGGCTAGGGATTTTATCCAGTCCTTGGATTACTTTCAGGTAGATGGCCGGTTTGATAAAAACCAATACCAAGCATTACTGGGTTCTCAAGGCATGTCTTCGATGGAGTTTGTAGGCAGAATTAAGAATGCATTGATGATGGAGCAGTTTCAACATGCGGTTGTTAAAAGCAGTTTTGCCACACTATACGATGTTGAAAGTTTTTTTAAAATTCAAAATCAACTACGGGATATTGAATATTTGACCGTTTCGGTCAAAAGGATTGACGAGCAGCCCGGTGAAGAAGAAATTGAGGCTTTTTACCGGCAATATCAAGATAATTATCGTACCCCCGAGCAAGTTTCGGTCGATTATATCGAGTTATCGCTAATTGAGCTTGCCGACGCGGTCGAAGTTGTCGACGATAAATTGCGTGCATTTTATGAAGAGCAAAAGGATTTTTTCAGCACTAAAGAGCGCCGAAAAATCAGCCACATACTGTTTGCAGTGACTAGTGAAACCGATGATGCGGCGGCGTTGGCAAAGGCTCAGGCAGCGAAACAGCAATTGCAAACCGAATCGTTTGCTAAAGTTGCGGAAGCTTTGTCCGATGATAAATTAACGGCAAAATCCGGCGGTGATTTAGGACTGTTCGAAGCCGGCGTGATGGAAAAAGCTTTCGAGGATGCTGCGAGTGCGTTGCAATTGGGTGAGGTTTCCGATCCGGTTAGATCGGCTTTCGGTTATCACCTGATTAAAGTGACCGAACTGGTTCCCCGAGAAACTAAGTCTTTCGAGGACGTTAAGGATGAAGTAATACGATCCTATCAAAAAACGGAAGCCGAAAATAAATATTACGAGCTTGGGCAAACGCTGACGGAGTTCAGCTATGAGCATTCCGAAGACTTGCTCGAAGTAGCGGACGCATTAGGGTTGACTATTAAAACGACGAAACTCTTTACCCGTGACCAAGGCGAAGGAATCGCTGCGGAACAGTTGGTTCGTAATGCGGCATTTTCTGAAGATGTCTTGAAAGGCAATAACAGCGAGCCGCTCGAGTTGGAGGGCGATCGATTGATCGTATTGCATGTCAAGGATCATCAGCCTGCTGCCGTGCGCGAACTGGCTGAAGTCAAGAATGACGTCATCGAAGCGTTGTTGGTATCGAAATCTAGACGGCAGGCTGAAGAGCGCGTCTTCGATCTTAAAAGCCGGGCAATAGCCGGCGAGAGCTTGAAGAAATTAGCCGAAGAAGCAAACGATGTTAGTCACAAATCGATAACAGGCTTGTCGCGGACCAGTGCGGAAGTTCCTGGCGAACTTTTGCAGGCTGTTTTTAAAGCCGCCAAACCTGTCGCTGATCAGCCGAATCTTTTTGTCGCGCCTTTGAGCAGCGGTGAGCAAGTGTTGGTTAGCTTGCAGAATGTTACCGATGGCAAGATGACTGAAGAAGACAAAAAACGCATGGAATTGGCAACCAAAAATATTGCCAATGCTTTAGGTCAGTCGTTATTTAGTGCGGTAATGGCTAATTTGCAAGAAAAGGCCGATGTAATTGTCCGATCAAAATGATTGAGTCCGGATCTTGGGGCAGCGTTTTAGCAAAAGCGTTGCCTTATCGGATTTAAAACGGCATAACGTTCATGAAGGCCCGGCCATCGCCCCGGCAAATGAAAGTGCGAGGAATGGCTGGGTACGGTTACTCGCCCGACAGGACGCCGTAAACCCAGCACCTAAATTCCATAGCCTATTGGCCATGATTGATTACATTGATAATTTAGGTGCTGGGTAAATACGTCCATGTAGGCTCGACGGCGGCGACTGATTGCCATGGATGGCATGAATGCAGATTTTGCAGGAGCAAAAATCTGCCCTGCCGCCGACGCCTGTCGATCGAGCAACCGCACCCGCTTCGGTTCGCATACTTTCACAGTCAAAAAAGGGAGCTTAAAGCTCCCTTTTTTGACTGCGTTATTCTTGGAAAGAATTAGGATGCAGCTAAACCCGCTATGTTATAGCCTGCGTCAACATAGGTGATTTCTCCGGTGATGCCGGAAGCCAGGTCCGAACATAAAAATGCCGCTGCGTTGCCGACTTCTTCAATGGTGACATTCTTTTTCAAAGGAGACGTATCGGCCGCTTTACTCAGCATCGCCTTAAAATTGTTGATGCCGGAAGCGGCTAGTGTTCTAATGGGGCCGGCTGAAACCGCGTTGACACGGGTGCCTTCGGCACCTAAGGCTACGGCCATATAGCGGACATTGGCTTCCAGGCTGGCTTTGGCGACACCCATGACATTGTAATTCGGGATCGCGCGTTCGGCGCCTAGATAGCTTAGCGTTAACAAGGCGCCGTTGCGTCCTTTCATCATCGGTCGGCCCGCTTTGGCTAGTGCGGTAAAGCTGTAAGAACTGATATCGTGAGCGATTTGAAAATTCTCTCGGGTCGTGGCTTCGACATAATCGCCGTCCAGCGCTTCTCTAGGCGCATAAGCCACCGAATGCACGATGCAGTCCAATCCATCCCAATGCTTGCCCAGTTCCTTGAATACGCCTTCAATATGGTCGTCATTGCTGACATCGCATTCGACAGTGATATTGGAGCCGCACTCGGCGGCCATTTTGACGACACGTTCTTGCAATTTGTCGTTTTGGAACGTAAATGCCAGTTCGGCACCTTCACGGTGCATTGCCTTGGCAATACCCCAAGCGATTGAGCGGTTGCTGGCCAAGCCGACAATCAAGACACGTTTGCCTTGCATGAAACCCATATGATCTCTCCATTGGTTTATTGTTAGAATAACGCAAAGTATCTCTAACCGTTAATTTGATGTCCAGCCTTTTGTGGATGAATACGCTGCTGATGAACATAAAATCTAAAACTATCGGTGTAAAAGCAGTTTTGTCGGCGTTTGCCATATTCTCAGCAACTCCCAATTTAGGGATCAAAAAGGGTATGGGGTGTGCTTGGCGAGGATGTCGGCAGCGGGACAGATTTTTGCTCCTGCAAAATCTGCATTCACGCCATCCTTGGCGCTTAGCTGCCGCCAAGCCCCCATGGATGGGTTTACGGCGTTCCTCGTCAGGCATACCCCTCACCCTAAGATCGGCGAAAATGCTCAAACTGGGAATTGCTGCCATATTCTTAAGTGCTTGCGATATCTCGCAATTAAATAATCCTTATTCCAAAAAAGACGCTGATTTGGCCGTGCTTTATTCTGCATTTACCGAGCGGCCGAAGCATCTGGATCCGGCGATTTCCTATAGCGCCAACGAATATACGTTTCTCGGACAGATTTATGAGCCGCCATTTCAATATCACTACCTCAAAAGGCCTTATGAATTGGTACCGTTGACCGCGATGCAAATGCCGGAAGTCGTCTATCTTGATGTCGAAGGCAACCCGTTACCTGAAAACGCTGCGGAAGCGCATATTTCCTTTACCGATTATCTGATTGAAATCAAGCCGGGAATTCGTTATCAGCCGCATCCGGCGTTTGCCAAAAACAGTGACGGAACGTATCGATATCATGCATTGAGTGATTCGGAGATAGCGCACATAACCGCGTTGGCTGATTTCGATCAGTTAGAGACCCGGGAGTTGGTGGCTGAAGATTATGTTTATCAAATCAAACGCCTGGCTTATTCGAAGATTCAATCTCCGATCGCTGAATTAATGAAGCAGTATATTGTCGGGTTCGATGAGTTTTATGAGGCTACCCGAGACGTCGAAATCGGTGAATTAATGCAGCGGAAACTATCCGGTGTGGAAGCGTTGGGCAAGTACCGTTACAAAATTCGAATCAACGGAAAGTATCCGCAATTCAGTTATTGGTTGGCAATGCCGTTTTTCGCGCCGATGCCTTGGGAAGCCGATGTTTTTTATCATCAGAATGGTTTGATCGAAAAAAACATCACGCTCGATTGGTATCCGATCGGTACCGGACCTTTTTTATTGGCGGAAAATAATCCGAATCGGCGCATGGTGCTGGAAAAAAACCCCAATTTTCGTTTCGAAGCCTATCCCGACGAAGGTGAACCGGAAGACCGAGAGCAAGGCTTGCTCGAAGATGCCGGCAAGGCCTTGCCTTTTATCGATAAAGTCGTGTTTACGCTGGAAAAGGAAACGATTCCCTACTGGCAAAAATTCCTGCAAGGTTACTATGATGCATCCGGCATCGCCTCCGATAGTTTCGACCAAGCCGTGCAATTTTCCGGCAGCGGCGAAGTGGGTTTGACCCGCTCGATGGAAGAAAAAGGCATTCAATTGAAAACATCGACGGTGACCGCAATTTATTATATGGGCTTCAATATGCTGGATAGCCTAGTCGGTGGTTTGTCCGATGAGGCTAGAAAGTTACGCCAAGCGATCGCTATCGCGGTCGACTATGAGGAATTTATTTCGATATTCATGAATGGTCGCGGCGAAGCCGCACAGGGCGTTTTGCCGCCGGGTATATTCGGCTACGCAGAAGGGCAGGAAGGGCTCAATCGCTATGTTTACGATTGGGTGGACGGCAGGCCAAAGCGAAAGAGTATTGAGGCGGCTCGTCAATTAATGGTTGAGGCCGGATACCCCGGGGGGATAGACCCCAAAACCGGCCAACCCTTGATTCTGTATTTCGACACGACCTCGTCGGGTATCGATGACCGGTCTAGATTGAACTGGTTTCGCAAGCAATTTAGACAATTAGGGATTAAGTTGGTCATACGTGGGACCGATTACAATCGTTTTCAACAAAAAATGCGTGCCGGCAATGCGCAAATTTATATGTGGGGTTGGAATGCCGATTACCCAGATCCGGAGAATTTCTTTTTTCTGCTTTATGGACCAAACGGAAAAGTGCAATTCGGCGGCGAAAATACCGGCAATTACCAAAATCCGGAGTTCGATCGCATATTCGAAAAAATGCGTAATATGGATAACACGGATGAGCGTTTTCGCTTGATTCAGAAATTACAAGAACAAGTTCGTTATGATGTGCCGTGGTTATTCGGCTTTTACCCGAAAGATTTCATTCTTTATCACCAGTGGTATAAAAATGTGAAGCCGAATTTAATGGCGAATAATCGTCTAAAGTACGTTCGCATCGATACAGCCATCCGTACCGAAAAAAGACAGCAGTGGAATCAGCCGGTTTTCTGGCCTATTGTGCTCGTTTTATTGTTGTTAGCGGTCTTGATTGTTCCGGCAGTACTCGCTTATCGCCGGAAAATTAGAGCGATTGTTCATTAGTCTTTATTGATTTACAAGGTTTTGGAGACCTAGCGATGATTCAATATATCATCCGACGAATTTTATATGCATTTCCGCTATTGCTGGGCGTAAACATTTTGACGTTTGTGTTGTTTTTCGTGGTAAACAGTCCCGAAGATATGGCGCGTATGCAACTCGGGCACAAGCACGTCACCGAGCAAGCCGTCGAGAACTGGAAGCAGCAGCGAGGTTATCATTTGCCGTTGTTGTGGAACGCTGAGGCTAGCGGTACAAGCAAGATCACCGAAACGATTTTTTTTCAAAAATCGGCCGGTTTGTTTTGGTTCGATTTCGGAATTTCCGACAGTGATCGGCGTAATATCGGTGCCGATATCAAGCAGCGGATGTGGCCCAGTTTGGCAGTGGCATTGCCGACTTTATTGCTGGGTCTGATCACGAATATTTGCGTCGCTTTGCTGATGGTTTTGTTTCGCCGATCTTATCTTGAATTCGGCGGTATTGTGCTTTGTGTCGTGTTGATGTCGGTATCGTCATTGTTTTATATCATCGGCGGACAATTTTTTATCGGCAAGGTGCTGAAGCTGGTGCCGATTTCCGGCTACGATGGGGGCTTTCAAGCGTTGAAGTTCATAGTGCTACCGATAGTCATCGGTGTGATCTCCGGCATCGGTTCCGGGGCGAGATGGTACAGAACGCTGTTTTTGGAGGAGGTCGAAAAGGACTATGTGCGAACCGCTAGGGCCAAAGGCTTGTCCGAGACCCAAGTGTTATTCCGGCATGTGTTAAAAAACGCAATGATACCTATTTTGACCGGCGTGGTCGTGGTGCTGCCGTTGTTATTTATGGGAAGCTTGATCATGGAGTCGTTTTTCAGTATTCCTGGCCTGGGTAGTTATACGATCGATGCGATTAACAGTCAGGATTTCGCGATTGTCCGGTCAATGGTCTTTCTTGGCTCGGTGCTTTATATCGTTGGGCTGTTATTGACCGATATTTCTTATACTTTAGTAGACCCTAGAGTCAGGTTGTCATAATGGTTGTTTTATGGACCGATGCGCTTATTTTTGTGTTGCTGCTCGGCATGATCGTATTGTCGGTTTATATGCTGCGCAACCCTCGAATGAGCCGGCCGTTAAGGCAAATAGGCACGAGTAAGACCGGCATGGTATCGCTGACGGTGCTGCTATTTTTCGTGGCGGTGGGTTTGCTCGACTCGATGCATTTTCATTCGAAGGATTCCAATGAAATCGTCAGTGTTTTGGATCAATGGCTGTCGCCGATTCGTTTGCATGGCGAAAAGACCTATTCGGCACCATTTGCTGCCCATCTTTTCGGCAAGGAGTTAATGGTGCTAGAAGATGGCAGTCCGGTATGGGCTTATCCGCGATTGCAATACGGCGGGGCTCATTTGGATGATCCGGAATCCGAGTTGTTCTACGATGTTTTAATGAAGGCCTCTATCGGATTCATTAAAAGCGCAATTCCTGCGGCTATCGTGCTTGTCTTATTGGTGCAAAGGCTTCGGCGTCGGCAAAATGCTTTAATAAGTCAAGCTTCAGTCAAGGCTGTTGCTTGGACCGTCTTTTGGATCGTGACGGTGTGCGGTACATTGCTTGAGTTGTCTTCCTATTATCACGTTTTAGGCACCGATAAAGTTGGTGAGGATGTGTTATACCAGGCGATTAAAAGCATTAGAACCGGGCTTGTTATCGGGACGCTGACGACGCTGATTATGCTGCCGCTGGCAATCGTGTTTGGTATTCTCGCGGGTTTTTTCCGAGGATGGGTCGATGATACGATTCAATATTTGTACACGACCCTCAATTCGATTCCGAGTGTATTGTTGATTGCCGCCTCGATTCTGGTCGTGCAAGTCTATATGGCGAAAAATGAAGAACAGTTCACGAGCTTGATCGTTCGCGCCGATATGAGGCTACTGTTTTTATGCATAATTTTGGGTGTGACCAATTGGACGGGGCTATGCCGTATGCTGCGCGCCGAAACGCTGAAACTTCGCGAGATGGAGTATGTGCAGGCGGCTTCGGCGCTTGGTGTCAGACGAAGAATTATATTATTCCGGCATATTCTGCCGAACGTGATGCATATCGTATTGATTTCGGTCGTTCTCGACTTTAGTTCTTTGGTGTTGGCTGAGGCGGTCTTGTCGTATATCAATATCGGTGTCGATCCGACCACGCATAGTTGGGGTAATATGATTAACGGTGCCCGGCTTGAAATGGCGCGCGAACCGGTGGTTTGGTGGTCGTTGGCGGCATCGTTCCTATTTATGTTTACGCTGGTACTTGCCGCGAATCTGTTCGCCGATTCGGTCAGGGACGCATTCGATCCGAGGCGCATGGGATGAACCGAAGCCCCGTTCTTGAAGTTAAAAATCTAACAGTCAAATTCGGCGTCGATAATCCGGTAGTCGATGCCATCGGCTTCGAGGTGCATGCCGGTGAAACGTTTGCAATCGTTGGCGAATCGGGTTCCGGCAAGTCGATTACCGCGTTATCGGTATTGCGGTTATTGCCGGTCAATGCAAGCGTCAATGCTGATGAAATCAACCTGAATGGCGTCGATCTATTGCGCAAGGCCGAATATGAGTTGTGCAAAATTCGCGGTCGGCGTGTTGCACTGATCTTTCAGGATCCGATGTCGTCGCTTAATCCGGTGATGACGGTCGGTGAACAAATTGCTGAAGTGCTTAAATTACATTTCTCGATGACGAAACAAGCGATTCGGCAACGCGTCATCGAATTATTAACGCGGGTTGAGATTCCGGAGCCTGAAAAGCGGGTCGGTGAATATCCGCATCAATTATCGGGGGGACAGCGGCAGCGGGTCATGATCGCGATTGCCTTAGCCGGCGAACCCGATTTATTGATCGCCGACGAACCGACGACCGCGCTGGATGTGACGATTCAGGCGCAAATCTTGGCGCTCCTTAAGGCGATTCAAAATAAGACCGGCATGGCGTTATGGTTGATCAGTCATGATTTGGCATTGGTTTCGACGATGGCCGATCGCATTGCCGTGATGCAAAATGGCAAAATCGTCGAGACTGGTCGGAGCGCTTCGATATTTCAAAATCCCACGCATCCTTATACGCGAAAATTGCTCGATGCCTTGCCGTCGATGGATAGTTGTCTCGGTCATCAAAGAGAGCAAACCCCCCCGCTACTGAAGATCGATGATTTCAAGGTCTATTATCCCATTAGAAAAGGGATCTTTAAGCGAGTCGTCGGCCATGTTCGGGCAGTCGATGGCGTTGGCTTCGAAATTGAACATGGTAAGACATTGGCCTTGGTCGGCGAGTCGGGTTGCGGCAAGACGACGCTTGGCAAGGCGCTATTGAATTTGATTCCGGCTTATTCCGGAAGGGTTGTTATGGACGGCATCGAATTACATAAACTGACCGGTGAAGCTTTGCGGCGCAAGCGTGCCGATATTCAAATCGTGTTTCAAGATCCGTTTTCGTCGATGAATCCTAGAATGTTGGTTAGCGAGATTATCGATGAAGGAATTAGAGCCTTGTATCCCAAGGTTGGTGCAGTCGATAGATATGCGAGAGTTGTCGAGTTGCTCGAACGGGTTGATTTGCCGCCTGATAGTGCGCATCGCTATCCGCATGAATTTTCAGGCGGTCAACGGCAGCGAATTTGTATTGCCAGAGCCTTGGCGGTGCAACCAAAAATGATTGTTTGCGACGAACCGACTAGCGCGTTGGATGTTTCGGTTCAGGCGCAAATAATCGAGTTGTTGAAGGATTTGCAGAAAGAACAAGGCGTGAGTTATTTATTTATTACGCATGATCTTGGTGTCGTTGCGGAAATTGCCGACGAGGTGGCGGTGATGTATCGCGGCAAGATCGTCGAGCACGGTGAAGTCGAACAGGTACTGCTGAATCCGAAAAATACCTATACCCGCGAATTATTGGCGGCGGTTCCGCGCTTGCAAAACAAGGATGTATAAAAAAAGGCAAGGGCAATATAATTGCTCTTGCCTTTATTCGCTAAATGGGGCCAAATCTTAAGTCGATTTGTCGGCTAATACTTTCAGTTGTTGACCCGGCTTCAAAATCTTGTCGACGCTGGTCGAGTTCCATTTCAACAAATCGCTAACTGGGACTTTAAATTTTCGCGAGATTTGCATCAGAGAATCACCCGGTTGGACAGTATAGTTAATCGGTTGTGAAGAGGAGTTAGCTTTAGCAACGATTTGTGAGCCTTTATGGATCGTCAACTTTTGTCCGGCTCTTAAGTTCGAATTTGCGTTCAACTTATTCCACTGATAAATTTTTTGAGTGCTAACCGAAAATTGCCGGGAGATTTTCCAGAAAGTATCGCCGGGTTTGACCGTGTAAATGATTGGTTTTGCAGTGGTCGGCGCTGATTTGGCGGCAATGGACGATTTTCCGCTTGCGGGAATGATCAGTGATTTTCCCGATTGAATGTGGTCTGTTTTGCCAAGGCGGTTAGCTGTGCGAATAGCGCCGACTGAAGTCTTGTATTTCCGGGCGATTAAGCCCAAGGATTCACCAGGGCGGATTTTATGTTTAATTTTGCGACTCGCGGCGGCTTTGACGCGACTTTTGTCCGGTACTACCTTTACGGATGCTTGAGTATAGCGTTGCGCAACCGGAAGCTTGGCTAGGTTTTCTTTGAAAATCGATACTTGATCTACCGGTATCAATAAACGGTGTGGGCCGTTTGGTGCGGTAGCGTTGCGTTTGAAGGCCGGGTTCAAGCGCTTGATTTCGTCGACGCTGGTTTGGGCGAGTTCGGCGGCTTTTTTTAAGTCGAGTTGCGTATCCAGGTCGACGACTTCGAAATAAGGCTGGTCGGGGATCTCATACAACGGGATGTTGTATTGATCCGGGTTAGCGAAAATTTTCGCAACAGCCAACAATCGCGGCACATAGTTAAACGTTTCGTTGGGCATTTTCAATGACCAGTAATCGGTAGGTAAATCCTGGGCTAGATTTCTGTCTATCGATTTTTGCACATTGCCTCGGCCCCAGTTATAAGAAGCCAGCGCGAGCAACCAATCGCCCTCGAAATTATCGCCGAGGTCTTTTAAGAATTTGGTTGCAGCCTGAGTGGAAGCATAAACATCGCGGCGTCCGTCATACCAATTATTTTGTTTGAGGCCATACAAGCGGCCGGTTTCCGGAATGAATTGCCAAAGCCCTGAGGCATGTGCTGGAGAGTAGGCGTCGGGCCGGAATGCGCTTTCGACTACCGGTAACAGGGCCAATTCACCAGGGATATTTTTTGATTCAATTTCTTCTAAAATCAAATGCAGGTAAGGTTCGGCGCGTTTTTGCACGCGTACTAAGTATTCCGGGTTTTTAAGAAACCAGTTGATTTCCTTGTCAATCCTTTCATTCTCGATTTCGGGCAGTGCGTAAAGCGAGACCAAACGTTCCCAAATGGTATGGTTGCCAGATTTGAATAAGCTTTTTTTGGACTTGGCGAATTTCAGTTTATTTAGGCGTGGTTTGTAATCATCTTTTTTAACGAGCGGTGGTTTTTGGCTAATACTAAGTGAACTTTTGGTAGGTTGTTGAGTACAACCAGCTGAGAGCGTCAAAATCAAAAACGAAAAAAGCGTCAATGACCTGTTAGAATTAGTCTTAGGCATATCTATATCTTTAAATTCATTGCACGAAATGAGTAGTATAGCCCGTTTTTATCATAATTCACTGTAATTTAAATTTTTTGAGCTTATTTTTATGAAGCGCGATTTTTTATTCTCCTGGTATGAAACACCAAGAGGAAAAATGCTGCAAGAGGTTGAAGCCGAATATATTCGGCGTTCGATTACGGTCAGTTGTAAACAAAAAGTGCTGCAAATAGGCGGTTTGGGTTGGGAGGATCAATTTATTGACTGCACGCTTTATAACGGGTTTACGATTTTAGATGCCAATAATCTAGGATGCGATGGTGCGCTTAAAATTAAGGCTAAAGCTTATTGCTTGCCTATACTTAGCGATAGTGTCGATCTGATTTTATTGCCTCACTTGCTGGAATTCGATGCGAACCGTTTTCAAACAATGCGTGAAATCGAACGGGTACTAAAAGCGGAAGGCCATGTGTTGATTATCAATTTTAATCCGTGGAGTTTTTGGGTTCGCTATCAATATCTTTGGGAAAAAAAAATGGCGGATTCGTGGACCGGACATTTTATCAGTAAGAGAAGAGTGCTGGATTGGTTAAAGCTGCTTAATTTCGAAGCAAAATCGGTTGCCGATTTAAGTATCGATTCGGTTCGTTCAAATCCTGCGAATGCCAAGTCTGAAAGATCCTCGTTGCGTGCCACTGCCTACGCAATCAGGGCAATCAAGCGTCGATACACACTTATTCCTTTGGATTCCAAAGCCGTAAAACAGCCACGTATGGCTATTTTGAACGGTTTTGAATCGTCACAGCGTTTAACGAAAGATGACTGAGCCCGTTATTATTTATACCGATGGTGCGTGTCGCGGTAATCCCGGGCCTGGCGGTTGGGGGGCCTTTCTAAGTTATAAAGGGTCGACCAGGGAGTTATTCGGCGGCGAAGCACAAACGACGAATAACCGAATGGAGCTAATGGCTGCGATTCAAGCGTTTGAAGCACTGAACCGTCCGTGTTCCGTCAAGATATTTACCGATTCGAAATATGTACTGCAAGGCATCACCGAATGGATGCCGAATTGGAAAATAAGAGGTTGGTTGACCGCTGCCAAAAAACCGGTAAAAAATGACGATTTATGGCGGCGTCTCGACACATCGATGGCTAGGCATCGGGTCGAGTGGGTCTGGGTTAAAGGACACTCCGGCGATCAAGGTAATGAGACGGCAGACCGACTGGCTAATCAAGGCATCGATTCTTTAAAGAGAGCATGAGTTTGTTTCAGCGCGCCGACTCTTCTCAAACTGTTCCCGGTGGAAGTTTTTTTAATGGAAGCACGGTCGTGCTCAATGTAGTTGCCTCGCTCAGTTATATAGTTGGCGGTTGTCTCGGCACATTATTGGCAATTCCGCCGAGCGGCGTGAGCCCGGTTTGGCCCGCTTCGGGTATCGCACTAGCATTGATATTGGTTTATCGGGTTCGGGTGCTGGCGGGTGTTTTTTTCGGCGCTTTGTTTGTACAGGTGTATGCCTTTCTCGATCATTCTTCAGTCGAAATGATTGTTGGCTCCATGGTGATCGGGAGTGCCGTCAGTGTGGCTTGCTGTGTTCAAGCATTGGTCGGAGCTACGTTAATCGAGCGGTGGGTCGGTAGCGGCGATTCATTAACGGAAGATCGACGCATCTTGCGCTTCATGTTACTAGGCGGACCGTTGGCCTGCTTGGTAGCACCGGCAGTTGGAGTTACAGCGCTGTGGATTCGCGGCGTGATTACCGGCGATGATATTTTGTTGAGCTGGGGGACTTGGTGGATTGGCGATACGATAGGCGTGTTGATTTTTACACCATTTGTTCTGACATTTATCGGCGAGCCAAGATCTTCATGGAGGGTGCGTCGCAACTATGTGGCCTATCCGTTGGTTTTACTGGTTCTGTTGGTCATTGGCGTTTTTCAATATGCCAATCGGCAGGAGTCTCTAAGAATCGAGTCGGTCTTCGAGCGACAGGCGATGTTGTTCCATAATGCTTTCAGCGTCTTGGTTCAAGACCACATTGGTACCAATGAGATCCTAAAAGGTTTATTCGATAGCGCCGACCCCATTTCCAAAGAAGGTTTTAAAATCTTTACCGCTCCGCTTTTAGATAAGCACCCCGGTCTAGTGGCGTTGGAGTGGATGGCTCATGTGCCAGCATCAGAGCGGGATAGATTCGAAAATTCCCAAAATGAAGGCTTTGCAATACGAGAGCCTGACGAATTCGGGCGGATGGTTTCAGCCGGCCCCCGCATGAGCTATTTGCCGATTACTTTTCTTGAGCCGTTAGAAGGCAACGAGAAGGCTTTGGGTTACGATATTTTTGTTAACCCCATAGCATCAAGCGCGGTCGAGAACGCAAGAGATCGCGGGGTTCCCGCGGTTACCGGTAAGCTCAAATTGGTGCAGGACGGTCATGCCGACAAAAGCGGTATCGTTATTTATTCCCCGGTTTATGAGCGCTTTCAACCGGTGGATACCATCGAGTCCAGGCGGCTGCATTTTAAGGGCGTTGCCGCGACGGTGTTTCGCATCGACGATCTTGTATCGATAGTGTTGAGTAACCTCCCGGATATGCAGTTGTTGATTCGAATCTCCGATCATGACTCGATGTTATTTAGCAATTTTCCAGAAAGGCCGACTCATAAAGTCATCGATTTGCCTTTAAAGATTGCGGAGAGAATTGAAGTCGGGGATCGCGTCTGGAATATACTTTACGAACCTTCCGGGCAATTTTTTCATAACCATTTATCGTGGAGCGTCTGGTGGTTGTTGTTAGGAGGTTTTTTGTTTACAGGGTTGACCGGCATCGGTTTATTGATGTTGACCGGGCGGACCTTAAGGATGGAGGAAGAAGTTAAAAACCGAACGTTGGAACTGAAGCGGAGCAATGCTAGCCTCGCGGAAAGTGAAAGCCAGTTACGGTTGGCCGCGACGACATTTGAAACCCATGAGGGAATTTTAATTACGGATAATGCCGGCAATATCTTACGCGTCAACCATGCTTTTTCTGAAATTACCGGTTTTAGCGCCGATGAAGTGGTGGGGCGGACTCCACGGATTTTACAATCCGACCGTCATTATGATGATTTTTATGACGAGCTTTGGCGGAATTTGCTGACGGTTGGCAAATTCGAAGGCGAAATTTGGAATCGGCGCAAGAATGGAGAAAATGTTCCGACATGGCAAACGATCACGGCTGTTAAGAATGAAACAGGCGATACGACGCATTTTGTCGCTATTTTTTATGATATTACCGAGAAAAAGAAAGCGGAAAACGAGATTCATGATCTTGCTTTTTATGACCCGCTGACAGCTCTGGCTAATCGCCGTTTACTGGTCAATCAGCTTTCCAACGAATTGGCTGTGAGCAAACGCCAAGGAACTTTCGGGTCTATTATTTTTCTCGATTTGGATCGATTCAAAGTGTTGAATGATTCATTGGGTCATCATGTCGGGGATGAGTTGTTGATTCAAGTTGCGGGTCGTCTGAAGGATTCACTCAGAGAACAAGATATCCCGTCAAGACTGGGCGGAGACGAATTCGTTATATTATTCATGCCAATAAAAGCAGTCTCGAAGCGGCTAGCGATGAGGCATTACATGTTGCCGAAAAAATAAGGTGTGTACTAAATCGGCCATATTTTTTTGGAGATTTCGAACACCATTGTTCGCCGAGTATTGGTATCGCTTTGTTTCCGGATAGTGGTCAAACGGCCAATCAGATTCTGCAACAGGCCGACAAGGCTATGTATCAATCCAAGGCTAAAGGGCGAAATACGATAAGCTTTTTTCATCAAAGCATTCAAGAAGCAGCCGATGCCCGAATGTTTTTAGAGAAAGAGTTGCGATCGGCTATCGAAAATCAGGATTTTATTTTGTATTACCAGCCGCAAACCGATCGTTTAGGGCGGGTTTCCGGTTCGGAAGCCTTGATTCGCTGGGAGCATGGGCAAAAAGGTTTAATCGCTCCCGACCAATTTATACCGGTTGCCGAAGAAGCGGGTTTGATTGTGCCTTTGGGTATATGGGTCTTTCGCGAGTCTTGCGCGCAAATGCGAAAGTGGCTCGATAACGGCTTGGACATCCAGCATATCTCGATCAATGTCAGCTCTAAGCAATTTCGTCAGCAAGACTTTGTCGATCAAATTGCTGACGCGATAAGGCAATATGAGGTTCCGGCTTCGCGTTTCGTTATCGAATTAACCGAGGGCGTTGTGATCGATAATATCGATGACACGGTCGAAAAAATGCGAGCCTTGAAACAATTGGGTGTAAAAATCTCGATAGACGATTTTGGGACAGGGTATTCGTCATTGACCTATCTCAAGCAACTGCCGCTGGACGAATTAAAAATCGACAAGAGTTTTGTCAGAGATATTGCTACCGATTTCAACGATGCCATTATTATCGAGACCATCATCAATATGGCTCATAATCTCGGAATCGATGTCATTGCCGAAGGGGTCGAAACCGAGGAGCAAAGAGACTTTCTGTATAATAAGGGATGTCGAGTGTTTCAAGGGTATTATTTTTCTCGGCCGATGACGAGTGCGGATTTTGAGGCTTGGGTTAGGAAAGATGAAAGATGAAAGATGAAAGATGAAAGATGAAAGATGAAAGATGAAAGATGAAAGA
>NZ_JBNGHF010000012.1:0-40975 GCF_050611805.1 Methylotuvimicrobium sp. | reverse complement strand
GAAAGATGAAAGATGAAAGATGAAAGATGAAAGATGAAAGATGAAAGATGAAAGATGAATGGTGAATGGTGCAAGGTGAATGGTGCAAGGTGAATGGGCGAGGAATCTAAAAAATGACGGATGAGATTGATTGGGTTGAAATTGCTCCTAGAGCGCCGCATCGGTATACGATTATCTGGATGCATGGCTTGGGGGCCGATGGGCATGATTTTGAGAGCATTGTACCGGAATTGAGGTTGTCCGATGACTTAGGTATTCGTTATTGCTTTCCTAATGCGCCTGTTCGCCCGGTGACGATCAATGGAGGAATGGCCATGCGGGCTTGGTATGACATTATGGATATGTCATTGGAACGGCAAGTTGACAAGGCCGGTATTGCCGAGTCGTCGGCGTCGATCTTGAAATTGATAGACAGGGAAATTGAAGGAGGCGTGTCTTCCGAAAATATCTTGCTGGCCGGGTTTTCGCAAGGTGGCGTAATTGCGCTCGATGCCGGTTTGAAATGTCCGCATCGATTGGCGGGTATCCTAGCGCTTTCTTGCTATTTACCGACATGGCCTGAAATCGTTCCGGTGCTTTCCGAGGCGAATCGATCGCTTCCGATAATGATGGCGCACGGCTTGTCCGATAATGTCGTTGCCCGTGAAGCGGGCAGAGCGGCTTTCGAGGCATTGACGTCAATGGGCTATTCAGTGGACTGGAAAGAATACCCGATGGCGCATTCGGTCTGCCTTGAAGAAGTTCAGGATATCGCGGACTTCATTCGGCAATGTTTTCATCTAGAGGGCTATGTGTGATGAGTAAGCCGACCATACGGCAAATCGTGCTGGATACCGAAACGACAGGGCTTAATCCGCAAGAAGGGCATCGTGTCATTGAGATAGGTTGTGTTGAATTATTGAATCGTCGCCTAAGCGGTCGCCATTTTCATGTCTACATCAATCCGGAACGGGAAATCGATGCCGGTGCGGTCGAGGTTCATGGAATTACTAATGAGTTTTTGGCCGATAAACCGGTTTTTTCCTCGATAGTCGAAGACTTCATTAATTTTATTCGCGATGCCGAATTGGTCATTCACAACGCCCCATTCGATGTCGGGTTTTTAAATCATGAATTCGGTTTATTGAATAATGAGACCGGAGTTGTCGAGAATTACAGCTCGGTATTCGATACCTTGACGTTTGCCAGAAAAAAACATCCCGGACAGCGCAATAGTTTGGATGCTTTATGCAAGCGTTATGGCATCGATAACAGTCATCGCGATTTGCATGGCGCGCTTTTGGATGCGGAAATTCTGGCGGATGTCTACTTATTGATGACCGGCGGACAGGCTTCATTGTTGGATGAAGAAATCCCGTCGGAAGAGGAAGGGGGTGTCGAGTCGGTCATTGTTCGCCTGCCTTCCAATCGTCCCAGGCTAAAAGTGATCCAATGCGATGCCGAAGAGGTTGCCGAACATCAGTGTCGCTTGGCGGCCATTGAAAAAGCGGGCGGAGTTTGTCTTTGGAAGAATTGACCGGGCCTTTTTACGGCGTTCCTCGAACAGTCTATCCCACGGCATAAGATCGTCGAAACTACTCAAATTGCTGGCTGATATCGGGTAAGCCTAAAAAAATCAGTTGGTATTCTAAATTCCATTCGCCCTGAGCCTAGTCGAAGGGTTCAGTACGAACTGATTCCAAGCGCACCAAATGATTTTTTAGGATAATGCGGATAGTGATTATCCGACAAATGAGTTAATTACCAACCTTGGCTTTTTTTCGTTTGCTATCCGAACCGTCACGTTTTTTAGCCTTGAAAGTTTTTTTCAAGGTTTCGCCCATTCTGGAAATATTCAATTGCTGACCGGCAACCCTTACTTTTTTCAATTCTTGAAAAATATCCTTGGGCATGCCGGCAGGAAGCTCAACGGTGCTGTAGTTTTCCTCGATTTTGATTCGTGCGATATGATCCCCATCAAGTCCTGTCTCATTAGCGATAGCGCCGACGATGTTGCCGGGCTTTACGCCATGTGCTTTGCCGACTTCGATACGGTAGGTTTCCATTTCTATGTCGGGATTTGCCTTACGCTTGCTCTTGCGTTCCGTCCCGGATTCTCGGTCTATCGAGTCTTTTCGTTCGCGGCGTTCGGTTTCTTTTTTTGGTGGGTTTTTCATCAGCAACGGCGTTTCGCCCTGGACTTGCTTTGCCAGGGCTGCAGCAATTTCGATCGCCGATACATTATGTTCGTTTTGGTATTGTTCCATTAATTGAATAAAAAAACTCAATTCTTCCGCGGCCAGTGTATCGGTTATACGTTGTTTGAATCGGGCAATCCTTTTATTGTTAATAATTTCAGTCGAAGGCAGTCCCATTTCTTCGACTTTTTGACGAGTTGCTTTCTCGATATTACTGAGCAGCCTTCTTTCACGCGGTGCGACAAACAATATCGCATCGCCGGTTCGACCGGCACGGCCGGTTCTGCCGATGCGGTGAATATAGGCCTCGGTATCGTAGGGAATATCGTAATTGATGACGTGGCTGATCCGTTCGACATCGAGGCCCCGCGCCGCCACGTCGGTTGCAATTAGAATATCTAATTTACCGTTTTTCAAATGCGCGATTGTTCTTTCGCGCAGTACTTGCGACATATCGCCATTGATTGCCGCTGCCGAATAGCCGCGTGCTTCGAGTTTTTCGGCCAGTTCGACCGTCGCGGTTTTAGTGCGGACAAAAATAATGATGCCGTCGAAGGTTTCCGATTCCAAAATGCGGGTAAGTGCGTCGAGTTTATGGACTCCGCTGACTAGCCAGTAGCGTTGACGTATCGTTTCGGCGGTCGACGTGCGGACCTTGACCGTGATTTCCTCGGGGTCATGTAAGTAGGTTTGCGCGATTTTGCGTATGGGTGCCGGCATCGTTGCCGAAAACAGCGCGATTTGGCGTTGTTTAGGGGTTTGTTCCAAAATCCATTCGACATCGTCTATAAAGCCCATTCGTAGCATTTCGTCGGCTTCATCGAGCACCAAGCAGCTTAATTCACCCAGCCTTAGCGTGCCTTTACGCATATGATCCATGACCCGTCCCGGTGTGCCGACAATAACATGCGGGCCGCGTTTGAGCTGGCGAAGTTGTGTCGTGTAGTCTTGCCCGCCGTAGATCGGCAATACATGAAAACCTTTTAAATGCGCGGCATAGCGCTGAAAGGCCTCGGCAACTTGTATGGCTAATTCGCGGGTAGGGGCTAGAACCAAAACTTGCGGTTCGGTTTTTTTTAGGTCGAGGCGAGATAATATCGGAAGAGCAAAAGCTGCGGTCTTACCGGTGCCTGTTTGCGCCTGGCCTAGAACATCCTTGCCTTGCATTAAGTGCGGAATGGTTTGAGCTTGAATCGGGGAGGGGGATTCGTAACCGACATCATCCAATGCTTTAAGCACCGGTTCGATTAGAGTTAATTCACGAAAAGTTGGAAAAGAGGAAACATCGTTGGACATGCAAAGCCTGTGGGTAAATTTAAGACGCGTGGCGCGGAGGGGAGTTAAGGCTGCAATTATACCTCATATTAATCAAACCGGTAAAAATAGATTGACAAGAACGACGTTTTTTTGATTTTGACTATATTAATGAAACTATCGGCGGTTAGATTATCCAAGATAGTCAATCACAGCCAATTGAATAAGGAATCCGCTGCCCGCTGTTTCCTAAGCTTCAGCTTGGGAAACATGCACACGAAGCTCTAGCTTCGCGATGCAAAGTGATATTAAGGAGCGAGCATGAGATAACTTCGACAACTTCTGGGAGGGGGTTCGGTAGCTCGATTGACAGGTGTCGGCGGCAGGGAAAGCCGCCGTCAAGCCTACATGGAAGTATTCACCCAGCACCTAAATTCCATAGTCCATTGGCTATGGTTAATCATCTTGGATAATTCATCCAGCACCTAAATAAGCCATGAATTTGAATCATTGCCAAAGACCTATGGAATTTAGGTGCTGGATTTAGGTGCTGGATTTAGGTGCTGGGTTCACGGCGTCCTGTCAAGCGAGTCACCGAATCGCCACAAAGCCTACTACTTGTATCAGTTATTTTGTGCATACTCCTAAGCTGGTGTGGTAGAAGGTTCGGTTACTCGACAGGAATGCCCCACTCATGCGGGGCAGGGTTTGCAACCCCGTCCCGCATGAGTTACTTGGCTAACTTATTCCATACCCGGCCCTTAACGATTGTCGCAAACGTGACGGCTTGAAGTTTCCGAGTTTCCATAATCTTCAGATTCGGTGACTATTTTAGGCAACATATCGGCCATGCCTTCTCCGCATTTTTTCATCGCTTGAATTGCCGAGTCGTTTGCCATCTCAAGAGCAAAGGCCATTGCTTTGCTTTGCGCTTGGTCGCGATTGCCGGCGCGGCACAGTGCCGTTATTTCGGCATCGATCGATTGGCCGCGTTCGGAAAGCCGTTTCATCGCTGAAGAATCAATCTGACCGAAACATTCTTGCATCTTAAGGCCTTGTTGCATCATCTGCTGCATTTGCGCTTCGGTCATATTACCCAATTGAGCATGGCTCGATATCGGCATTAATGCGAATGCCGCAAGATAAATTAGTGTTTTTTTAATCATGGTATAACCTTGTTTTGTTGAGTTTTCCGTTTACGATGAGAAAACATAGTCATGGATTGGAGCTAAGTCAAAATTAGGTTTTCATGCTTCGGGATAATTTTGCGAAAATCGATGATATGATTATCGCAACCGAATTCGGTATTTGATTGTTTTATACTCCTGTTTTCATGATCTACCAATCTCCGTGGTGGCTAAAGACCGCCCATTTGCAAACCGTATATCCGGCTTTGTGCAGAAAGCCCGCAATAAATTTAAAAATTAGACGTGAGAGGCTTAGGACGCCGGACAACGATTTCATCGATATCGATTTTTGCGGAGAAGGCCGTAGGCCTTTAGTCATACTATTACACGGACTGACCGGAAGTTCTCAATCCGGTTATATAAAGGGATTGCAGACCGTTTTTCGGCAACAAGGTTGGCGAAGTGCCGCGCTTAATTTTCGCGGTTGTAGCGGCGAGCCGAATCAATTGGCTCGTTGTTATCATTCAGGCGATACCGAGGACATCGATTTCCTCTATCGAATCCTTCGCCAACGTGAGCCGGAGACGCCTTTGGCTGCAGTCGGATTCTCGTTGGGCGGTAATGTTTTGCTAAAATGGTTGGGCGAACAGGGTAGTAACGTGACGCTCTCGGCAGCGGTTGCCGTATCGGTGCCTTTGGTATTGAATATTTGCGCGACAAAATTAGATAGCGGATTTTCTAAAATTTATCGCGACCGCTTATTATTGGAGTTGAAGGAATATCTCGACACTAAGCTCAACTATTTAGTGGGCATTGGGCGTCATGAAGAGGCCGACAAAATTCAACGCTTGGGCGATTTATCCTCGGTAAAATCGTTTTGGCAATATGACGACCGGGTTGTGGCCAGGCTGCATGGATTCGAGGACGTTCATGATTATTACCGGCGCTCGAGTTCGAGGCAATATCTTAAAGCTATCCGGGTGCCGACCTTATTGATTCAAGCATTCGACGATCCTTTCATGACGCCGGCTGTATTGCCTACTCCTGAAGAATTATCTCCGAACGTGATCTTGGAAGTCACGCCCGGAGGAGGGCATGTGGGCTTTGTGGAAGGTCGTAACCCTCTAAAACCTAAGTATTGGCTTGAGCGGCGCATCCCGCGTTTTATAGCCGAACAAGGTTTCTCTTAGAATTTGGTTGCCAATAATTTTCCTATTTTGGTGTGGGGTAATAGAGCCCTCGACATCGCTCAAAGCTCATATTTATCGCGAAATTCTGATTAACTTAGAGGTGGGTCCATGTTGAAGGTTATTCAAATCCCGGTCTTGAAAGACAATTATATCTACCTGGCAAAAGACGTTGCGTCCGGATTAACGGCAGCGGTCGATCCCGCTGTTGCAGGACCAGTGCTGGATGCCATAGCCGAACAGGGTTGGCGGCTCGATTTTATCTTAAATACACATCATCATGGCGATCATGTAGGTGGGAACCGCGAGCTCAAGAAGCAGACCGGGTGCCGGATTGTCGGTGCGAAAGCGGATAAACACCGCATTCCAGAAATCGATATCGAATTATCCGACGGCGGCTATTTTCGTTTAGGAAACACCGTTTTCCAAATAATCGAAACGCCGGGACATACTTTAGGTCATATCGTTTATTATTCGGCCGAGGACGGCATTTTGTTTTGCGGCGATACCTTGTTTGCGATGGGCTGCGGGCGTTTGTTCGAAGGCACAGCCGAACAAATGTGGCGTTCCTTGCAAAAGCTAAGAGCATTGCCTTCTACGACACGCGTTTATTGTGCGCATGAATATACGTTGAATAACGGCCGTTTTGCATTGACGGTCGAACCCGATAATGCCGCGTTGCAACAAAGAATGGCCGACGTTCGTCGTATGAGAGAGTTGGATCAACCAACCGTTCCTTTTTCGATCGAAGACGAAGTGGCGACCAATCCTTTTTTTAGAGCGGATGTCGAAGCTTTGAAGACAGCTATGGCAATGGAAATACGACCGCCCCTGGCGGTATTTACGGAATTGAGATCGAGAAAAGATGTGTTTTGACGCCTGAGTCAATATTCGGTCGGTAAGCGTGCCGCCAGTTCGTCCCATTCTATGACGACTTCCGGCAAACTCCTCGATGATGTAGCGCCTTGCAATTCGAATATTTCCGGTTTTCCATATTTACCGTCGCATAAACGGTAAACGGTCAATATCCGGTCGATCGGGTGAACTAGCCAATATTCTTTGACGCCAGAGCGTTCGTATAGGCTTAATTTTCGGATTTGGTCGTGGCCGGCAGTGGACGGCGACAAGACTTCGATGATCCAGTCCGGCGCCCCGAGTACGCCGCGGCGATCCAATTTGGCAGTATCGCACACGACGAACACGTCCGGTTGCACGACAGTGTCGATACGCTCGTCGGCTTCGTCATGTTTCGGCAAACGCACATCGACCGGTGCGATGAAGGGGCGGCAATGTTTACCTTTTAACGCCAAGCGAAGTTGAAAATATAGCTCTCCGGCAATATCCTGATGGGCAAGGTCCGGCGCAGGAGCCATCATAAACGCCTCGCCGTCGATTAACTCGTAGCGTTGCTCCGTTTGCCAATTGACATAATCGGCATAACTATAACTATTGCTAGTCATGTTTCGGCGTCGGGGTGTCCGTCAAAGGACGCCGTGAATACGTCCATGTAGGCTCTATGCCAGCTCCATGCTGGCAAAGCCTTTATGAGCGCCATGGATGGCGTGAATGTCGATTTTGCAGGAGCGAAAATCGACCGGACACCCAGGCGCCTCCTCTGGCACTGCCGAAATTTGAAGTGTTAAAGGTATAAATTGTAGGGTACGCTGCGCGTGCCAAAGCCGTGCCCTGACGGTTCGATTGGCACATGAACATTGCCGGGTTACCATGGTGAGCACAGCGTACCCTACGCGGATCGCCTAGCGCTAGGTGAAGGATAGCCGAGTGTGTTAAATGACAATAAAGGTATCGAGCTCTCATTGGCTAAGATTGCAAAAGGGTAATTTTTGACTTATGTATAACGATGAGCGGGAGAGCGTAACTGCCATTAAGTTAAGGTAAGCCCGTCATTCCGCCATGGATTCACTCCGGGCTATCCTGCCCGGAACCCTTCGGGTAAATGCAAATCCGTTCCGTACGGATTTGTGGCGGGATCCTGTGCCATGGATGGCAAGCTTTTGAGGCACATTAGAGCCTGAATGCAAGCATTACTTATCTCTGTGATGGCTTAACTTAATGGCAGTGGTAGAGCGTGGGAACGATAATTGCCGGGGACTGAATAGTTACTCTATCGATGTTCGGGTTATGATCGTGAAACGATTATCCTAAAAAGAGTAGCTGAGAGCCTCAAACTACCGTTCGCCCTGAGCCCTTCGGCTGCGCTCAGGAGAGCCCTGTCGAAGGGTGAGCGGTAGTTTGAGGCTTCACCAGTCCGGTGAAAGTGTTGTAGACCCTTCATGCTTCGACTTGGCTCAGCACGAACGGTCTACAACACATGTCAACTGCTCTTTTTAGGTTTATCGAGCAATCGTTCAAGAAAAATCCTGATTAGCAAGTTTCTTCAGCTAAAGCCCAAAGATCGACATAACCCCTAGAAAGACGGGGTTCGTAAGCCATGCGCGTCAAGCTAAAAACGGCCACCCACATCACGCTCTTTCCCAAGCTCCAGCTTGGGAAAGACACACCGGAAGCTCCAGCTTCCTGAGACCGACACAACCTCCGCACATTCTCAATCAACCCCGACTCGCTCGTTCAATCTTTCTTGATTGTCGGGAAGCTAGAGCTTCCTGAACAGGTTACCCAAGCTGGAGCTTGGGTAACAGCATAAAATCAAAACAAATTGCGCTTAAGCATAACCCAGCGCCAAACATACTTCTTTCTTACTTACTTAGGAACAAGCATGAAATAACGTCGACAACTTTGGAAGGGTGTTCGGTGGCTCGATTGACAGGTGTCGGCGGCAGGGCAGATTTTTGCTCCTGCAAAATCTGCATTCATGCCATCCATGGCAATCAGATTCCGCCGTCAAGCCTACATGGATGTATTCACCCAGCACCTAAATAAGCCATGATTTTGAATCATTGCCAAAGACCTATGGAATTTAGGTGCTGGATTTAGGTGCTGGGTTCACGGCGTCCTTTGACGGGCACCCCGGTGCCGAATTTTGATCTCCGATAGGTATATCTTTCGCATTTCAAGTATCAGCATTAGCATATTGAGGTAACGGGGGGGGTCGGAAAAGGCTATGCCAGTCCCTCAACTACTCCCTTTATACTCAAAAATTAGCTAACTTTGTGAAGGCATGGGGTGTGGCTAGCGAGGATGTCGGCAGCAGGGCAGATTTTTGCTCCATGCAAAATCTGCATTCACGCCATCCTTGGCGTTCGAGCGCTACCGTCAAGCTCCATGGAGGGGTTCACGGCGGTCCTCGATAGACACATCCCATACCTTTTATTCTTAGACGGTTTTTCGATCAAAAGGGAGTAGGTATATTTCGAGCCGGAACAATCCTGAAGCAGGGATCGTTGAAGGATGATGCCGAGGGATTTTGAGTCAAGATTATGGTCGGTGTTGGGTTGCATGACTCTCCCGCTCTAACCCAATTCTTATTCAATCGATTACTTTTACCAATCGCCCTGCCGTTTACCCAATATTAACTGATTTTAAGGTTTCACTATGTTGCAAGAATACCGTAAACATGTCGAGGAACGATCTGCCGAAGGCGTCGTTCCCAAACCGTTGAATGCCGAGCAAGTTGCGAGCCTCGTCGAATTGATCAAAAATCCGCCGGCCGGCGAGGAAGCATTTTTGCTGGATTTGTTGGCAAACCGTATTCCGGCCGGCGTCGATGAAGCCGCCTATGTCAAGGCCGGATTTTTAACGGCTATCGCAAAGGCAGAAGTCGTGTCGCCCATATTGACGCGGGAACAAGCGGTCGAGTTGTTAGGCACGATGCTCGGCGGCTACAATGTCGCGCCGTTGATCGAATTGCTTGATAACGCCGAGCTGGCGCCGATTGCCGCAAAAGGGCTTTCGCATACCCTATTGGTTTTCGATGCCTTCCACGATGTTAAGGAAAAAGCCGATGTCGGTAATGCCTTCGCGAAACAGGTCTTGAATTCTTGGGCAGAAGCCGAATGGTTCACGAGCAAACCCGAAGTCCCCGAAAAACTGACCGTGACCGTGTTCAAGGTCGTCGGAGAAACCAATACCGACGATTTGTCGCCGGCGCCCGATGCTTGGTCGCGTCCGGACATTCCTCTGCATGCCAAGGCAATGCTGAAAATGCCGCGCGAAGGCATCACCAATGCCGAACGGCAAATCGAGGAGCTGAAGCAAAAAGGCTTTCCGGTCGCCTATGTCGGCGATGTCGTGGGTACCGGATCGTCGCGCAAATCGGCGACGAACTCGGTGTTATGGTTTACCGGCCGAGACATTCCTTACGTACCGAACAAGCGTGAAGGCGGCGTCTGTATAGGCGGCAAAATCGCTCCGATCTTCTTCAACACGATGGAAGATTCGGGAGCGCTACCCTTCGAGTGCGATGTCAGCAACATGAACATGGGCGATGTGATCGACATCTATCCTTATCAAGGAGTGGTTAAACGGTATAATAATGACGAAGTCATCGCCGAGTTTTCATTGAAAACCGAAGTGATACTCGACGAAGTTCGGGCGGGCGGGCGGATTCCTTTGATTATTGGTCGCGGCTTGACCGATCGTGCGCGTAAGGCTTTGAATTTGCCGCCATCGACTGTATTCAAACGCCCGGTCGATCCTGCCGATTCGGGCAAAGGCTTTACGCTCGCGCAAAAAATCGTCGGCAAAGCTTGCGGCGTTAAGGGTATTAGACCGGATAATTACTGCGAGCCACACATGACGACGGTAGGTTCGCAGGATACCACCGGGCCTATGACGCGAGACGAATTGAAAGATTTAGCTTGTCTCGGATTTTCGGCCGATCTGGTTCTGCAATCGTTTTGTCATACCGCGGCCTATCCGAAACCGGTCGATGTCGAAATGCAGCATACCTTGCCCGATTTCATCATGAATCGCGGCGGCGTGTCATTGCGGCCCGGCGACGGCATCATTCATTCGTGGTTGAACCGCATGCTGCTGCCCGATACGGTCGGAACCGGCGGCGATTCGCATACGCGTTTCCCAATCGGTATTTCATTCCCGGCCGGCTCCGGGCTGGTCGCTTTCGCTGCAGCGACCGGCGTGATGCCGCTCGATATGCCGGAGTCGGTGCTGGTGCGTTTTACCGGCGAAATGCAGCCAGGTATTACGTTACGAGATCTTGTCAATGCGATTCCGTATGCGGCGATACAAAAAGGTTTGTTAACGGTTGAAAAGAAAGGCAAGAAAAACGTCTTTTCGGGCCGGATTCTCGAAATCGAAGGTTTGCCTGATTTGAAGGTCGAGCAAGCCTTCGAATTGTCGGATGCGTCGGCCGAGCGTTCGGCCGGTGGCTGTACGATTCGTCTGAGCGAAGCGCCGATCCGCGAATATCTGAATTCGAATATCACGCTGCTTAAATGGATGTTGTCGGAAGGCTACGGCGATGCGCGTACAATTAGTCGCCGCATCAAGACGATGGAAGAGTGGCTGGCAAATCCCGTGTTGCTCGAACCCGATGCCGATGCCGAATATTTCGAAACGATCGAAATCGATATGACCGAAATCAAGGAACCGCTGCTCGCATGTCCGAACGATCCTGACGATGTTAAGCCGTTATCGGAAGTCGCCGGGACAAAGATCGACGAGGTGTTTGTTGGTTCCTGCATGACCAATATCGGCCATTTCCGTGCGGCTGGTAAATTACTCGATAAGCATAAGGAGCAATTACCAACCAAGCTCTGGATGTCGCCGCCAACCAAAATGGATCAGTCGCAACTGACCGAGGAAGGCTATTACGGCATTTTCGGCCGTTCCGGTGCGCGTATGGAAATGCCAGGCTGTTCGCTATGCATGGGTAATCAGGCGCGAGTCGCCGATAACGCAACCGTCGTATCGACATCGACACGAAATTTTCCTAATCGTTTAGGTAACGGCGCGAATGTGTTTTTGGCTTCAGCGGAACTGGCGGCCGTCTGTTCGATACTCGGACGAATTCCGACTATCGAAGAATACATGCAATACGCGCAAACGATCGATGAAACTGCGAGCGACACTTACCGCTATTTGAATTTCGATCGGCTTGACAGCTACCGGGAAAAAGCTGAAACGGTTGAATTGAGCGATTAATTTTTGATTAGGATTTGGTCTAAAATTACTTCCTCTAAATGGTTTTCACGCCCCGCGTGGGAATTCGGGTAGGGACGCACTGGCGTCCCGAATCGCTCTGCGATGTCAGTGCACTGGTTCTCCTTGGCTCGACATTTATGTCGAGCTTTTATCCTCACAGATTCTTTGTTAAACCCGACAAGGAAAATTAACAGGCGATCATCATGTCAAAAGATACCTTAACAATTACTGACAATTCGACCGGAAACGAAGTCGAATATCCATTGCTGAAAGGTACCCTCGGAAACCCTACCGTCGATGTTAGAGCATTGAAAAACGATCTGGGTTATTTTACGTTCGACCCAGGTTTTGTGTCGACTGCAAGTTGTAAAAGTGCAATCACTTACATCGATGGAGAGCAAGGCATTTTGTTGTATCGCGGGTATCCTATCGAGGAATTGGCTGAAAACTGCAGCTTTTTGGAAGTGGCTTATCTATTGATTCATGGCGAATTGCCGAACGAGCAAGAACTCAATCATTTTAAATTCGAAATTGACGACAGAACCGTATTACACGAATCTCTGCGCGTTTTTTTCGACGGATTTCATTACGATGCCCATCCTATGGCGATGATGGTCGGTGTCGTCGGTTCGTTATCGGCGTTCTATCATAGCGATTTGGATATTTCCGATCCGGATAATCGCTATATTTGCGCGACCCGAATGATTGCAAAGATTCCTGCCATTGCTGCTGCTTGTTACAGGCATTCAATTGGCGCTCCGTTCGTTTATCCTCGTGTCGATTTAGATTATTGTGAGAATTTTTTGAATATGATGTTCTCGCGCCCCGAAAAACGTTTTATAGAACAAGCGCGTTCTATTGATGAAACTGCGGTCAAGGCATTGAATCTATTGTTTATTTTACATGCCGATCACGAGCAAAATGCGAGCACGTCGACGGTTCGACTGGCCGGAAGTACAGGAGCTAATCCTTATGCCTGCATAGCGGCCGGTATTGCCGCGTTGTGGGGCCCCGCGCATGGTGGCGCGAATGAAGCGGTGTTGAGCATGCTTAAGGAAATCGGTACGGTGGAGCGGATACCGGAATACATCGCCAAAGCAAAGGATAAGGATGATCCGTTTCGCTTGATGGGCTTCGGTCACCGTGTTTATAAAAATTTCGATCCACGCGCGACGATTATTCGTCAAACCTGTCATGAGGTGTTGAGACAATCTTGCCAGCCCGACCCGCTTTTCGATTTGGCGATGGCATTGGAAGAATATGCCTTGCAAGACGATTATTTCATCGAGAAAAAACTCTATCCCAATGTCGATTTTTATTCCGGTATTATCTACAAAGCCCTAGGTATTCCAGTTGATATGTTTACTGTAATGTTTACGATAGCACGCACTGCCGGATGGGTCGCGCATTGGCTGGAAATGACTGGAGATGCCGGCAATGTTATTGGGCGGCCGAGGCAATTATATGTCGGTCCTTCGCAGAGGGAGGTGATGCCTTTACATAGACGTTAGATTTTTTCTTGTCGTTGGCAAAGAGTTTCCTGATTACTTAGAACCTTCAGCCAATTTACTTTGGCTTAGAGCTCCCGCCCGGGCCCCGTTAGGCCGCGCCGAGCACTGACGATTTTGCCGAGAATAGCCCGCCAGGGGGGCGGCAGGGATGCCGCTCGTTTTCGGAGGGCTAGGGATAGCCCTTCCGAAAACCCTCGGCAAAATCGTCAGCGCGCAGGATGCAGCGGCCTCCGGGTGTCTTTTCTTTTGGATACTTTTCTTTGGACAAGCAAAGACAAAATCGCCTGGAGCGATTTTGAACAGCTTTAGCTGGCCCGCAGGGCGAAACCCAGGGATGGGTTTCGTAGCAGTATCGCGGCTGTCGGTCCGCGAACCGACGCCACATATACGTCGCGATAGCGACACAAAACCTTGTCTGGACTTCAAATAGGCTGAAGCTTATACGTAATCAGGAAGAGTTTTAGCGGCATTGTCGAGCCATGAGTGACTTAGCCCATGTTTTGATGGCTTGGGAGAAAATTAAGTCTGTTTATTCGTCTGGTCTAAGGATTTCTTGATAAATGCCCAACATAGATCACAATTCGGTACCGGGGTGGTGCCCGTCAAAGACCCAACACCTAAAGCTACTCCCTTTTGATTAAAAAAACCGTCTAAGAATAAAAAGGCATGGGATATGTCTATCGAGGACCGCCGTGAACCCGTCCATGGGGGCTTGACGGCAGCGCTCGAACGCCAAGGATGGCGTGAATGCAGATTTTGCATGGAGCAAAAATCTGCCCTGCTGCCGACATCCTCGCTAGCCACACCCCATGCCTTCACAAAGTTAGCTAATTTTTGAGTATAAAGGGAGTAGTTGAGGGACTGGCATAGCCTTTTCCGACCCCCCCCGTTACCTCAATATGCTAATGCTGATACTTGAAATGCGAAAGATATACCTATCGGAGATCAAAATTCGGCACCGGGGTGCCCGTCAAAGGACGCCGTGAATACGTCCATGTAGGCTCTATGCCAGCTCCATGCTGGCAAAGCCTTTGTCGAGCACCCCGGCGCCTCCTAAGACACTGCCGAAATTTGAAGTGCGAAATGTATATAAAGATTATCGGCGCATGCACGGTAATTGCGGCGCTCTAGTGTTCTCGAGTGATGTAAAAAAGCAGGCATGGGAATTGCCTTAATAATGCCTGGGAAAACTGCCTGAAATCCATTTTAATTAAGAGGATTCTTTTTAGTGAAAAAGGGTCCAAAAAAAACGTGGATTCGATTCTCACGATTAATACGCATTTATTCAAGTCAATAACGGCTCATGAGTACGACAAACGAAACTTCCGCAAAACACTCGGTTATCACCGCAACAAAAAAAATTGTCTTCATAATCATTGCTTTGTCGGGCATCGGCCTCATTTTATGGTTGGATAGCTGGTTCATGAATCACGCCGACATGCCGAAGCTTGGTAGAGATATGAGTTACGGCTTGTTGTTTATCGTCGGCTTTCTCACCAGCTTTCATTGTGTCGGCATGTGTGGTCCGTTGATCATCGGCTACACGGCCAAAAGCACCGCGAAAGGACACAAGGCACACGGGGCGCATATTCTATATGGGATAGGTAAAACGTTGTCGTATACTTCGATCGGCGCTTTGTTCGGCGCGTTTGGAGCGGTTGTCGCCTTTACGCCTTATACGCAGGGAGCGGTCGGCGTCGCTGCCGGGATTTTTTTGATATTGTTCGGATTGCACATGCTGGATTGGTTTCCGTCGTTGAGTCATTTTCGTATCAAAACTCCCGGTTTTGTAATGCGTTTTATCGGCAAGGAATACCGCAAACACAGTAATCCGTTCATCATCGGTTTATTGAACGGTTTGATGATCATATGCGGTCCTTTGCAAGCGATGTATGTCATGGCAGCCGGCACCGGCAGTTGGACCGAAGGCGCGGTATTGTTGTTTTTTTTCGGCCTCGGCACGTTGCCATTGTTGATGGGATTCGGCTTTCTAACCAGTCTATTGTCGGTGAATTTAACGCCGAAATTATTGAAGGCATCCGGTGCGATCGTGATGGCATTGGGAGCGATCATGTTGAATCGAGGTTTGGCGGTCACCGGTACCGGCATGGATTTCAATACAATGCTGGCACGGGCGTCGCTGCATTTTTCACCGGTCGTTGCCGAGACTCAAGAATTTCCCTCCGAACAGATTATTCACATGGATGTGTTAAGAAGCGGTTATTCGCCGAATCAATTTACCTTGCGCAAAGGCATTCCGGTCAAATGGGTAATCGATAGTAAGGAGTTGACGCCATGCAACAACGCGATCGTCGTGCCTCAATACGGATTGGAAATCAAGCTGCAGCAAGGCGAGCAAACGATTGAGTTTACGCCGCCGGAAAGTGGGGTGGTCCCGTGGAGTTGTTGGATGGGCATGATCCCCGGAGCGTTTATCGTCGTGGATCAAACCGCTACGACAGCAGAAGCCGGTCGAGGAAAGGTGACGGGAAATTATGAGTCGGTGCGTCAAAAAATGGCTTCGGTTTGGCATGAAGTAAAGCAAATGTTAGCGGCCGATGGACAAAATCAATAGATTAGGTGTAACAGATTTAATCAAAAAACGCAGTCGTTGCAGCAATTCTCAGTTTGAGCAGCCCCCTAATCTTAGGTGTGGGGTATACCTGTCGAGGAGCGCTGTAAGCCCATCCGTGAGGCTTGGTGGCAGCTCCCTGCTGCCGACATCCTCGCCAAGCACCCCGCCCCCACGCCCTTTTTGATACCCCAAATTGGAAATTGCTGCAGTTGTTGCGATTTTGACGTGGAGTTCATTTTTTGATGTGTGTGAAATGACCTATTGGTGTGTTAAATGCTCCATTAATAGGGGATATGCCCTATTGAATTATTTCGCTCTCCGCAGATAACTTTCAAAGTTAGAGATATTAAACATTAGCGGATAAAAATCGTTCAGCATGAAAGAGTAATGTAATTAAATTCCTAGTATCGATTGGCAGGATAACGGATGTCGGTTTGTCGTTAATTAATTGTGGCATGGATATTGTATAATTTCATGCGCCAGCTTTTGTTAAGTTTATTATTAAGTTATTTATTTCAAAAGCTATATTGTGCTTATCTTCTGAGGCTATTCGGCCTAACCCAATGTGTTGCGGGTTGTTCTTTGCAATCTATCAAATTTATGATCTTTCTATTGAAAAATTTTTCGTTGAATGCCCCATTTTTTATTGCGCTGATGTGTATTTAACAAGCTAACCTTTTGAGTCTTATGAAGTTTAAAAAATCTATTTCCGCAAATTTAATCGCCATACCCGTAACGCTTATGGTTTCTCAACCGTTAATTGCCCAGGATGCGGATAACGACGAAGAGACGCAGCCGAAAAAAGAAACCGTCGAACTGGAACGCATGGAAATTCGCGGTGAAATCATTCGTCCGAATATGACGGGTGTTCTGCCCGAACAGGGGGGTATTAATGATGCTGCGCATTTGCTGATGCGTGTACCAGGTGCTAATGTCAACGGGCTCGGCCCCTTGTCCGGAATAGCCCAATATCGGGGGTTGTTCGGCGACAGAGTCAATGTCGATTTTAAAGGCATGAACTATAAACCGGCTTGTACTAATTCCATGGATGCACCGTTGAGTCATGTGCCGGCGGGAATGACCAGTCTGTTGAAAGTGTACCGCGGTATCGCGCCGGTTAGCAGCGGCATCGAGACGATCGGGGGTGCGATCGTTCAGGAAACCAAGCGTCCCGAATTTACCGAGGAAGGAGAGCCGATTGACTGGACCGGCAAGTTTTCGGCCGGTTTCAACAGCGTCAACGACGGTTGGTATGGCGCCTTATATAACGGCTTGGCGAATGAAAATCATCGAATCCATGCCTACGGTAGCAAGGAATTCGGCAATCATTTCGAATTTCCCGGCGGCGCCAATATTCCTACTAAGCACGACCGTGAAGCGGCCGAGGTAGGCTACGGTTTCCGCTACGAAGACCATGTTTTCGATGTCGATTATAACTATAACTATACGCGGCCGACCGGTACACCTGCGTTGCCGATGGATATTACCGTTTCCGAAGGCGGCATCTTGACTGGAAGCTACGCCGGCAGAATCAACGATGTTGTTGGTATCAAAGCCAGTTACAACTATCAGGACATCCGGCACACGATGGATAACTTCAGTTTGCGAAGAGTTAGAGGCAATACGATCGCTCAGCAAAATCAGAACAAACGCGTTTCAGATAATTATTCGGACGGCTTCGGCTATAAATTGGCGATCGATTTTCCACTGTTGTCAGGTACGATGACGGTCGGAGCCGACGGCGACAATGCGAATCATGACGCGACAGTGACTAATCCGACTGACCCTAATTTCTCGATAAAAAATTTCAACGGGGCCGAGCGCGATCGTTACGGTTTTTTCTCCGAATGGATTGTCTCGCCGATACAGGATTGGACCGTCGAGCTCGGCGCGCGGGTCAATCATATCGAAATGAATTCAAGAACGGTTTCATCGACTGGAACGCCTCCCCCGCTAACCACGTTGGCTAACAATTTCAATAGTCAAAATCGTGAGAAAACCGATTTCAATTACGACCTGACCGGTATCATTCGTCATAATGTGACCGATGATCTGGAAGTGGAACTCGGTTTCGCGCGTAAGACTCGTTCGCCAAGTTATCAGGAGCGCTTCCTATGGGCGCCGTTTGAAGCGACCGGCGGTTTGGCAGACGGTTATCTCTATATAGGTAATCTGGATTTGCAACCGGAAAAATCTTACCAGGGTGAATTAGGCATTACTTGGCGACACGGTTCGTTTTATTTCGCTCCGCGTGCGTTTTATCGCTATGTCGACGATTATATTCAGGGAACTCCCGGGCCCAACGGCGTGGCAAAAACGATTGCAGCCAATCAAAATCCCAATCCCTTGCTGCAATATAACAATATCGATGCGATTCTATACGGTACAGACGTAGAAGCCGGTTTCCGGTTCATGGACAACTGGCGAGTCGACAGCATGATCAGTTACGTCAAAGGCGATCGGGCCGATGCCGATGACAATCTTTATCGTATCGCGCCTTTGAATGGCTTGATTTCGCTGTTTTATGATCACGAAAAGTGGACTTTAGGGACCGAAGTTGTCGGTTATTGGCGGCAAGGCGATGTATCGAAGTTCAATGCCGAACCGAAAACCTCGGGTTATGCGCTCTGGAACATTCGAGGCCAGGCTGAACTCTATAAGGGTCTGCAGCTTGGCGTAGGTGTCGAAAACCTGCTCGACAAAGATTACCGGGTGCATTTGAACGGTTTGAACCGCTCCCTCAATAATGAAGCCAGCGGGATAGCGGTTGGGGATCGCTTACCCGGCATTGGCCGCAATGTCTATGTGACGCTGAATTATGAATGGTAGGACCGACCGCTTTTAGGTTTTACCCGGCTATTTTTTTGGAGCTGGGAGAAGCTTAAATCCATTTTCATTCGTCGGGTGACGGAATAAAGATATTCGCAGCCAAGGACGGCAAGCCGGATAAGTCTTTCCCACTATCTGCCTCGGTTGACAATGTCAGTTGATAATAGTCAGTGTAACTCGATTTGTGGCTGGCTATTCCGACGGCAGGCATCGAATCTCTTTTCGTTTCGCAAGATCTGCGCTGTCTAAAAGTGCTAAAGATGCTTGCGTCACTGATCTGACAATTCTTTGTAAAACCGCTATCAAAAATCTCGCGGTGTTTTATGTTATTTTGTATCATTCCTCTGTATTTTCTTCTTGTGCAATAAAAACCATGAATCATTTTTTACGAAGTATGTTCGGGCTAGGCGCCATCGTCTTTAGTGCACAAGCTCCCGCGCAAAGAGCCGTCGATCTAGCCTTGCAGGAACAACTTTCCGCTCAGCAGCAAGGCGCTCAAGTTCAAAAACGCATCGATAAACTGGACGATCAGAATCAAGCCATGCTTGACGAATATCGCAGCGGAGCCGTCCGGCTGGAGGATTTATCGGCATACGTCACACAAATGGCGCGATTGGTCGACGATCAAAAAGCCGAAATGCATAGAAAAGAAACCCAAATGCGCGATATCGTCGAGATGCAGCAGCAGATCGTGCCGTTTCTACAACGCATGATCGATGTGCTGGATGAATTCGTTAGCCTGGATACGCCTTTTCTGCTTGATGAACGCTTGCAACGCCTGCAGCAATTAAAGCAAATGATGCACCGCTCCGACGTCTCCGTGACCGAAAAATATCGGCGCATCATGGAAGCCTATCGCGTCGAGGCCGAGTATGGGCATAACTTGGAATCCTATCAAGGCACCTTGAACGGCGAAGGCGAGCCTCGCTCGGTCGAATTTTTACGGCTGGGTCGGGTCGGTTTGTATTATCTGACGCTTAAGGGTGACGAAGGCGGTTTCTGGTTGCCGTCGGAACAAAAATGGATAGCGCTCGATGCGGCGCAACGGGATTCGCTCGAGAAGGCGATTCGCGTTGCGAAAAAACAAACGCCGCCCGATTTGCTGATGCTGCCTGTCGTAGCGCCGGAGGTTAAGCCATGAAGAGGCTGAATTGGTTTTTAGTTTTTCTTCTTTTGTGGGCGAATGGCTCGGTTCATGCTGCTTCGACCTTAGACGAATTGGTGAGCAAGGTTCGAAGAGAGGCTGCCAAGGATATTCGTTTCGATCAAGAACGCGAACTTCTTTTCATTCAGGAGCGCGATCGGCAGCAAGCCAAACTGAATAAACTGCGTAATGAATTGGCCGTCGCCGATCAAAAGGCGGAGAAACTGCGGAGTTCGTTTCAAGAAAACGAAAACAAGCTGGCCGAGATGGACGGGCAAATCGCTTCTCAAGCCGGCGAGTTGAACGAATTATTCGCGATGGTTCAGCAAAATGCGGCCGAAATCGGCTCGTTGCTGGACCGTTCGATGATTTCGGCGCAATATCGGGATCGAGGCGAGTTTCTGAATAAGATCATTCAACGCGAATCGGCGGTGTCGATGGAAACCTTGCAAAGCCTCTGGCTGGTTTTGATCGATGAAATGCATGAAACCGGCAAGGTCACGCGCTTTACCGGTCCGGTTATTACTTTGGACGGCGAGGAAAAACAGCAAACCGTGACGCGTATCGGTGCGTTCAATGCCGTGTCGGAAGGCAAGTTTCTGCGTTTCTTACCGGACGGGCATAAATTGGTCGAACTCGCCCGGCAGCCCGCGCCGCGACACCAGCGTATGGCTTTCGAATTGGAAGAGGCCCAGGACGGTTGGCGCATGATGGCGGTCGATCCGTCGAAAGGCGCGATTTTAGCCTTGTTGGTGGAATCGCCTGACTTGATCGAACGAATCAATCAGAGCGGTGCGATCGGTTATTTGATACTGGCGATCGGCGCCGCCGGCTTTTTAATCGTGTTATGGCGCGGTGCGGTTCTGTCGATGGCGTGGCTGCGTATCAAAGGCCAATTGCTTAAGGATGAGAATCTCGACAATAATCCTTTGGGCCGGCTCAGAAACAGCATCGTTTCGGTACAGGCTAGAAGTAGCGAGATTCTGGCCGCGCGTCTCGACGAGGCGGTCGGTCAGGAAAGCAGTCGTTTGTTTTTCGGATTGACGGCATTGACGGTATTTGCCGCGGTTACACCGTTGATGGGATTGCTCGGTACCGTGATCGGTATGATCGAGACCTTCCAGTCGATTTCGTTATTCGGTACCGGCGATCCGAAATTGATGGCCGGCGGCATTTCTTATGCTTTGGTGACGACGCAACTTGGTTTGGCCGTTGCGATACCGTTATTGCTGCTGCAAAGTTTCTTGCATGCCCAGGCCAACCGTATCGTCGAAATTCTCGATCAACAAAGCACTCGATTGTTCGAACAATACGAGCAACCGACAACCGAGCTTTAAATACTATGGAAAAGGTGCTGAGTTTTTTCGATCAAGGCGGCGGTTTGCTTTGGGCGATTCTCGTGGTATCGGTGTTGATGTGGACGTTGATATTGGAACGGTACTGGTTTTTTTATTTTCAATTGCCGCGTTTGCAGGCCGAATTATTGGATTATTGGCGAAATCGTTCGGCTTCGCGGCATTTTTGCCAGCAACGCTTGAAGGAAGGCTTGGCTTCGCAATATTTTTCGCAAGTGTTGCGCGGACTCAAGACGGTTGACATATTGACGCAAATCTTACCATTGCTCGGGCTGCTTGGGACCGTATCGGGGATGATCAAGGTCTTCGAAGTGATCAATGCGTTCGGCGCCGGCAATGCGCGCGGCATGGCCGCAGGCATATCGGAAGCGCTAATCACGACGATGGCGGGTTTAATTACGGCCTTATCGGGCTTGTTCTTCGCCGCCAATCTCGAATCCCGCGCCAGACGTGCGCGCGAAAAATTTACTTCGCAATTAACCGAATGATGAGATTACGTTAATGCAACGTCAACATACTCGCCCGCCGAGTTTCGGAGCCGGGCTCAATGTGACGCCGTTGATCGATATGGTGTTCATTTTATTGATATTTTTTGCGGTCAATTCGTCGTTCGTCAAGGAAACCGGCGTCGAGGTCGACCGCCCGACGGCGCAGACCGCCGAACGCCAGGATCAGGCCGGCATTCTGATTGCCGTGACCAGAGACGGCGAAGTTTGGATCGAGCAACAACAAGTCGACGTTCGCGCGGTACGCGGTCATGTCGAACGCTTGCATGCCGAAGCACCGGAGGCCTCGGCACTGATTCTGGCCGACAAACGTTCCGAAACCGGGCTCGTCATGCAAGTCTTGGATCAGGCGCGACTGGCCGGAATCGCCCGCGTCGCGGTGGCAGCGACTGAAGAGTTATGAGACTGGTGCTGACATTCACGGCTGCATCGGCGATCAACTTGCTGCTGTTTTGGGTCATGATCCAATTGGTTACCGCCGAACAGGGTAAGCAATGGATTCGAACCACTGATTCGGCGTTTTTCGACTTTATCCGGCAAAGGCCGGAGCCGGAGGCGATTTCGCGTTCGCCGAGAAAAACGCCACCGAAACCCGAGCCGCAAAAAACGGAAACCTTCTCCGAGCAGATGCCGCAACAACGTTCTCCGGCTGCCGATTTGCGAGCCTTACCCTTGCAAGTACCGGCTTTGAGAGTCGATGTGCCGGCAAGTCCTCGGATGAATATTTCGGGCCCAACATTGCCGTCCGTAATTAGTGGCGGACAAAGCAAGACGGGCAAGTTTGGAACTGTCCCGGGATCCGGGCGAGGTTCCGCTCCGGCTGCACCGTCTTTCATCATGGCCGATGAGTTGACAGCCATATCGCGTATTCAACCTAACTATCCTGATCGATTACGCTTTCGCCGGGTCGAGGGCGAAGTCCTCATTGAATTTACGGTGACGACCGAAGGGACCGTGACCGATCCGGTCATAATCAACAGTAAGCCTTCCGGTGCTTTCGATCGTTCGGCATTGCGTGCCGTACGTCGCTGGCGTTTTCAGCCGCGTCGCGACGAACAAGGGAATCCAGTACCGGTGCGCGCTCGGCAAGTTTTTGCATTTACGTTGAATTAATGAATAAACAAACTTATTTTCGATTGTTTAGGACCGCTTTTTTAGTTGGGTTGACTCTGTTTGGCGCGCTGGCTGTTCACGCACAGGAAAAAGCCGTTAGCGAAGAAACTTTCAAGGTTCTCAAAGAAGCCGATGTAGCATTACGGAAAGGCCAATCCGAGCAAGCCTTGCGTCAATTGAGAACAATCCAAAGCAAGACTGCCGACAAATCCTACGATCATGCTGTCGTTCAGCAATATCTGGCTTATGCCTATTCCGGAGCGAACGATTTTAGGGGGGCCAGGCAAGCCGCTAACGAGGCTTTAAACAGTAAACTGCTCGACGCCGATGCGGAACATGGATTGCGTAACATTGCCGGTCAAGCGGCTTTTCATTTGGAAGCTTACCGGGAGAGCGTGACGCATTTGGAGCGGTGGCTGCAAAGAGAACCGAAAGCCGATGCGGATAGTTATTATATGGTGGCCTATGCCGCCTATCGTGCGAACATGTCCCGTTCGGCAATCCGTCATTTGGAAAGAGCCGTGGCCCTAAAAAAGTCGCCTCCGTCCGAGTGGATTCAATTGTTATTGTCGCTTTATGTCGATCGCAAAGATTTTGCGAAAGCCGAGCCTCTCGTTAAACGCTTGATCGCCGATTCGCCTAACAAGCGTCAATGGTGGCGTTATCTAAGCGGTCTCTACACCCAGCAAAATCGCCATGACCGGGCTATATCCACGATGATGCTGGCTTATTATATCGGTGAAGTCCGGCAAGAAGACGTTTTGAATTTAGTGAAATTCCATGCGCAACAAGGTTATCCGTCTAAGGCAGCCCGATTGCTGGAAACGGAAATCGAGAATAAGCGGATGCCTCGCAATTATGAAAACTTGAAGCTCTTGTTCGGTTGCTGGCAATTGGCGCGAGAACACGATAGAGCCCGCCGGATTTTGACCGAGGCAGCGGCGCTGTCCCCTAACGGCGAGGATTATATGTTGTCCGGACGTATTGCAATGCAACGCGGCGATTGGGCGTTAGCCAAACAGGCGTTTCAAAAAAGCTTGCGCAAAGGCGGCTTGAAGCGCAAGGCGCATGTGCGTTTGTGGTTGGGTATTGCGGCCCTCAAGTCTCAAGATGAAGCGCTGGCTCGTCAGTCGTTGGAGGCGGTGCTGAATGTGGCCGATGTCAAACAAGAAGCAGCCTATTGGTTGAAGCGTATGGAGCGCGGAGAAAAACGGCATAAACATCATGGGCGGGGAGAGGGGTTGGGGGAGTCTTGAAATAGGTGAAAGGGGAAAGGTGAAAGGGGAAAGGTGAAAGGGGAAAGGGGAAAGGGGAAAGGGGAAAGGGGAAAGGGGAAATTAGGGCTTGACAAATGGATTAAATGCCGCATTATTTCACCGTTCACCGTTCACCGTTCACCGTTCACCGTTCACCGCTTAGCTAAGTTCTGACAACCAAACCGCTGCCCAGCGAATTGCGATACGCTGAAACCGACGGTAGCAGTGCCAGTACAAAAGAGACCGCTAAAATTCCAAGTAAATATTGGAATGTAAGCGGCGTAAACGGATTGATGCCGATAAATAGGCCGTATTGTTCGCTGAGTTCCGTCCGCGCAGTCAATAGAGCAATGCAAAGGGCCGTACTGCCGACTAGGATTCCGGTTACTGTGACAACCAAGGCTTCGATTTCGATTAAGAAAAACAATGATCCGGCATGCGCGCCAATTGCGCGTAACACCGCCATTTCGCGTTCGCGTTCTTTCATCGAGGCCAACAGCATCGTCGACAGTCCCATAAGCGTTGCAAACAATACCAGTATCGAAATCAATTGCAGAATGTTTTCGAGCGCTCCTATCATTTGCCACAGTTCCATCAACGTGATGCCCGGCATGATGCCGACTAAGGCCTCGTCTCGGTAGTTATTGATTTCCCGTTGCAGTGAAAACAATGAGATTTTCGAGTTTAAACCGACCATGAAGGCTGTTATTGATTTCGGCGTTAAGTCATGTTTGAGCGCGTCTTCGGCGCCAATCGAACGGCCCGGTATGTGCACACCTCCTTGCCAATCGATATGTATCGCTTCGATGCCCGCCAAGCTAACATAAACGGCTTGGTCGACCGGCGTCCCGGTCGGGGCGAGAATGCCGGTCACAATAAACGGTTTGTCGTCGTGTTTGCTGAAGCCGACTTTAGCGATGCCATGCGCCAGCGTTATCGATTGGCCGGGTTGGTAGTCTAGCGTTTTGGCGACTTGTGCACCGACTACCGCTTCGTAGACGCCATCGAAGGCGCGGCCCGATTTAAATGCTAGGTTTTGCTTTTGCCCATAATGAAAATGTTCGAAAAAATCTCGGCTGGTGCCTACCACGCGATAGCCTTTATGCGAGTCGCCGAGCGAAATCGGAATACTCCAGGCCACTTCGGGTTTTTGCGAGAATTCCCGGTAGCTTTGCCAAGAGATATTGTTCGAAGCATTGCCGATATGAAATACCGAGTAAAGCAGCAAGTTCAAAGGGCCGGTGCGGGCGCCGACGATTAGGTCCACGCCCGAGACCGTTTTACTGAAGCTGTTCTTGGCTTCGCTACGAATATGTTCGACGCCAAGTAATAGAAAAACGCCGACCGCGATCGATAACACGGTCAGCGTTACGGTAAGTTTTCGGTTCCAAAGGCTGGCAATGGCCAGTTTTAACATCATACTTTCGATTCTCCGGCTTGCATCAGATCATGTAGGCTGATTTCTTGGTCGAAATAGTGCCCCAGCGATTTATCATGACTGACAAAAATAACCGTGGTTCGATTCAGAGCGGCCGATTCGAGTAAAACGCGCATGAATTCATCGCGCGTATCGCTGTCCAAAGAAGAAGTCGGTTCGTCCGCGATAATCAATTCGGGATGGTTGATCAAGGCTCTAGCAACAGCGACGCGCTGCTGTTGGCCGACACTCAGTTGACCTGCTTTGCGGGTAAGAATAGATCGATCGAGGCCCAAGCGTTGGGTCAAGGCGCTAATTTCATTATTATTGGCGTCATGACGGTTGCCGAACTTGACGGCTAGATTGATGTTTGCCTCAACAGAAAGATAGGGCAATAGATTAAACTGCTGAAAAATAACGCCGATATGGCGGGCACGGAAACGGTCGCGGGCCATGCCGCCGATTTTTGTTAAGTCGGTGTCGAGCACTTTGATGTGTCCGCTTGTCGGAACGAGTATCCCGCTGATTAAGCTCAGTAAGGTTGATTTGCCGGAGCCGGATGCGCCGTGCAAAAAAATACGCCGGCCCGGTTCGACTCGCCACTCGGTAATCTTCAATACCGGCGCATGGCGTTTATGCCAACTGAAAGAGACGTTTTGTAGATCGAGTGCATAGTCGAAATCTGTCATGCGGGTGCGAGAGTGTGTTGCTAAAAGCTATAATGTTACACTAAATCACTATAGGTTACTTTCCGATGAAAATAGTTCATACCTTGTTAAAACTCATCTTGTGCTTGGCGTTGGCGATGCCGGTTTTGTCGGTGTCGGCGGATAATTATAAGACCCTCGAGTGGACCGACTTGATGCCGCAAAGCGATTTGGATGCTCTAATGAACGGGCCGGAGATCACGCACGACACGCCAGAAATCCCGCTCGATTCGCAGATTTCGAATCAAGTGCGTCAAGCCATCGAGCAGGCGGCGGACAGTGCCTATCAAAAGGCTTTGGTTTCGACCGACGTGAGGCCGGAATTAAACGAAACTAAAGTTCGAATTCCGGGTTTTATGGTGCCTTTGGAGTTTAACGACAAACATCAGGTTACCGAGTTTTTCGTGGTGCCGTATTTCGGGGCTTGTATCCATGTTCCGCCGCCGCCGCCCAATCAGTTGATTCATGTCGCCTACCCGAAAGGCTTTAAGCTGGAAGATCTTTATATGCCGTTTTGGTTTCAAGGGGTATTGAATACCTCGCTATTTAGTAAGGATGTCGGCACCGGCAAGGCCGTATCCGCCTATTCGATGCAAGTCGCAACGATCGAAGATTACGAGGAAGAATAGGTTTTATTCGATCGAAAAAATCGACGATTGATTGTTCAAGAGTGCCGTGCCTTGCCCTTTGCTACCGATCCAGCGAACTCGAATGGCTTCAAAGCCGGGAAAACGGTCGAATAGTTGAGTGCGGACAGAGTCGATGGTCGATGCGTTTTGGCACGATAGGGTATAAGTAGCATGAAATTCGGAATGTTCTTCCGGTTCGCCGTGTTCCGATTCTTCTTGATCGTCATCGTCGAAAGGTCCGCTGATATGCGTTTCGGCTGCGCGGCATTCGCCTTTTTCGAACGATGCAATGATGTCGACGTCATTCAATAACGCCAAAGCATTATGCAATTCGAGTTGCTGTGCATCGGTTCTAGGCTTGTGCTCAAAGCCGATCAGATTGATCGCAGGGGACTCGAATTCGATTAATACACTATCGTTCTCGATGACAATATTCAGTTCGGCGACGCCATGAATATGAGCATCATGATGGCGTTTTTCCGACAAGGTAGGGTCGGAAAATAGGTAAAGCGACAGGAATGGGATTAAGAATCGGCTTTTCATAGTCAATACTGTTTTGGGATAAACGAGATGGTTTAATCGGATACGCGCTTCGCTCGGCTTACTCTAGGAAGTTATGTTATATCATGCGTGCTGCTAAGCAATCAATTGCCGTCAAGCGGGATCAAAAATGCAGCTAAGAACCGATAGAAGTAAATTAAACGAATGTAATTGCGGTGGCAATACTTGCGATCGCGAAAGACAGGCATTTTCAAAGAGTCAATTCGTTTAGCTGACTTTTTGTCGCGAACAAAAAACGTCACGAAGCCGATTTGAAAGACTATGACAAAGATTGTATCAATCGTTCGATACAAAAACGCCCGTTAGAAACGGGCGTTTTTTTTAATCGGACTTAAGCAGGTGTTACGTTCTCTGCTTGAGGGCCTTTTTGACCTTGGCTCACTTCCATCGTGACCTTTTGGCCTTCACGCAAAGTTTTCCGGCCGGTGCCGTTAATTGCGCTGTGGTGAACGAAGACATCTTTGCCGCCTTCTTGTTCAATAAATCCAAAACCTTTTTCATCATTGAACCACTTAACGGTACCTGTAACTAACTCGGACATAACACTCTCTTTTACTTGTAATGTGCCATACCAGGATGGCGTTGAAATAAACGGTTCTTATAATATAGCCGGCTTATCAGGAAAGCAATTTAAATTTCAGTCTACGTGACAAATTATTATCAACTCCACTATTGGGTTAAGAAATCAACTTGCAGAAATTGGCTGGAATTTGAAGTGCGAACGGTATGAATGGAGAAAATGAGAAGTGGCTTGCAATTTTGAATGTTACATTATAACATTTCATTGGCGATTTAATATTGCTGCAGCAATTCTTCATTCTTATTTTTATTGGGAGTCTTTAAACATGAAAAGCTTAAAACTCTTTTCGATCGGCCTTTTGGCCGTTTTTATGAGTTCGAATGCATTGGCGCATTCGGATATCGAACTGACCTTGCAGAACAATAAAATCATTGTCGATCCGCACAATGAAGCGATGCTGGCCGGCGGTTATAAATTATTTGAAGCCGATTTCGGTGAATTCGGCAATCCTTACGGAACCGACGATCCGGGGTTCAATGGTTTCGGTTTAGTTAGCAATAGTCTAATTTGGTACCAAGTCGAAAACACCTTGAAAAAATGGGATGTACTTTCTTCGAGCTGGCTTTCCACAGGTTTTAATGAACAAATTGAGATTGAGAAAGCTTCGATAACCAACATTGTTTCTGCAACCAATGGCCTTGGTGATCAGGGTTTTATCGGGTCTGTAAGTAGCAGCGGCGGTCTGCATACTCATGTCGAATTCCAAATCGGCAAAGCCGGCGGCGTTAATCCGGACGATGGCGCTTATTTGTTGGAATTGTCTGTGTTCGATACGCTTAATGATACTGGATTGACACCTATCGGTAATGTTTCCGATAAATTCTTTTTGGCGTTTCACCTGAATGAAGGCGGGACCTTCGGACACGAGTCATTCGAGCAAGCGATCGCCGCCGTTCCAGTCCCCGCGGCGGTTTGGCTATTCGGGTCGGCATTGGCATTGTTGGGATTTGGTCGACGGAAAGTCATGATTGCTTGAGCTTAAGTTTTCCTCACTCCATCCGTTTTAGTTAATGACGTTTCGTCGCCTTAAATGGCGTCGAAACGTTTTTGTGATTTATAGGTTTTATTAACAATGGCTTCATTCGTCGCGGTAGTGTTGCTTTTTTTATCCGGCGTTGCGGGTCTGGGCTATCAACTGGTCTGGACGCGCATGTTTGCGGTCGGACTGGGACACGAACTCACCGCGATGTTGGCAGTGGTTGCGGCTTTCTTCGGAGGGCTTACTTTAGGTGCTTTTGTGCTGGACAAGTGGGTCAGCGTGAGCCGGCGTCCTGCCCTATGGTACGCCGGTCTGGAGTTGATCATCGGCCTTTGGGCGTTGGTTAGCGCGTTTGTCATTCCAACCGCCAATGATTGGGCGCGAGCTTGGCTTGGCGTCGAGCCGGGCTTACTGCATTTTTGGTTTGTCGCCTTTCTCGTACCGTTTTTCGCATTGTTACCGGCTACACTGGCGATGGGCGCAACGCTGCCGGCAGCCGATCGCTGGTTAGCGCAAATCAAAGCCGATCCGCGTCAAATAGCGCTGGCGTATTCGGTCAACACGGCCGGTGCAGTGCTGGGCGTGCTGGTTGCAAGCTATGCTCTGATGCCGCTATTAGGGTACCGTCAAACACTGTTTGCATTGGCATTTATCAATGCTTTGGTCGCATTATCCGCCGGATTGTTTTACTTTCTAAAGTCTGAATTATCGCTTCCCGAAAAAACGAGAGTCATAAAGGCGCATAAGCAACCGTTGCCGCTGTTTTGGCGCTTGTTGATCACAGGGTTTTTGGGTATCGCCTATGAAGTCGTTACGGTAAGGGTGATGGCTCAGGTGCTAGAAGGCACCGTTTACAGTTTTGCAGCGGTGCTGGCCGTTTATTTGACCGGCACAGCAATCGGCGCAGGGCTTTATCACCGCTTCGGTCGCAACCGCGATGGCGATCGTTTGTTGACGAGCTTGTTGTTCTCTTTGAGTTTGTTTTGTCTCACCGGACTTTCGGTGCTTTATTTAACGCATGGTTTATATTGGTGGGTAAGAACCGGTCTCGGCGATAGTTTAGATGCTGTGCTGTTAGCCGAATTGACCGTGGCCTTACCGGTGCTGTTGCCGCCGACTTTAATCATGGGTGCCTTATTTAGTCATCTTGCACAATCGGCCCGGCATGCTACGGGTGGCGTCGGTTGGGCCTTAGGTGTCAATATGGCCGGCGGCTTGGCAGCCCCTTTGGTCGCGGGTGTCGTTTTGGTGCCGCTGCTCGGTGTCCAATGGACATTGATCGGCATTGCATTGGCTTATTGGCTGCTATTGCCTAAGTTTTCGATTTTACCCCGCTGGGCTTATGCGCTACCGGCAATCCTGGTATTGCTGTTACCCGGTCGTTTGCAGATCGTTACCCTTAGGCCCGGCGAGTCGGTATTGGAGTACCGGGAAGGCGCGATGGCCTCGGTGGCTGTAATCGAACAGCAGAACGAACGCAATCTTCGTGTCAACAATCGTTTCCAAATGGGCGGAACAGGCGTTCGCGCACTGCGTCTGCAACGCATGCAAACTCATGTGCCGATGTTGTTACACCCGAAGCCGTCCGATGTTCTGTATCTCGGCGTAGCAACAGGCGTAACCGCCGGCGCCGCGCTGACTCATCGAGCATCCCGGATCGATGCGGTCGAATTAGTGCCGGAATCCTTGGCGTTATTGCCTTATTTTTCGCCGTACAATGCCGAATTACACAAGAACCCTCGTGTTCGTCTTTATACGTCCGATGCCAGACGTTATGTTCGAACGTCGTCTCAGCAATATGATGTAGTGATAGGGGATCTATTTCATCCCGGCCGCGATGGCGGCGGTCTGCTCTATACCAAAGAACATTTCCAAGCGATTGCAGAGCGATTGATGCCGGGAGGGCTCTATTGCCAATGGCTGCCTCTATATCAAATGGATGAAGCGATGCTGCGTTCGGTGATCAAAACCTTTCAATCGGTGTTCGGTAAGACCGAAGCTTGGTTGGCGGGTTTCGATTTGGGCTATCCCTCGCTGGCTTTGATTGCATTGTCCGGGGATACGGCCCGTCCCGAAGCAATCGAAAGCACGATCGGCTTCAATCAACCTTTAAAACAACACCTGCATTTGGCGGCGGTGCGAAGTTCCGTGCAATTGGCGGGGCATTTTCTGGCCGATCATCGCATGTTGGCCGATTATGCCGAAGGTGCTCCAATCAATACCGATGATCACCCCGTTATTTTATTCGATGCGCCGAAGTTTACTCTTAAACGCGGCGTTGCTTCTTATGCCTCCTTCGCAGCGTTGTTAAACTCGTTACAGTTTAAACAAGCAAGCGCCTTGTCGTCCTTGAGCAGTGACGCCAATGCCGAATTTACCGAAAGGGTTGATGCCTTCGTCAAGGCGCGTAATCTTTATTTTGCGACGATGATCAACCACAACGAGGACGAAGCCAGAGCATTGAGCGGCTATTTGCAATCGGTTGAAACCAGTCCCGATTTCACGCTGGCTTATGCTCAAATTGTCAGCATGGCGATCGGCAAAGCCCAAAAAGAACCTGAAACCGCGCGTCAATGGCTGGAAAAACTGATTGAGATTCGTCCTGAAATTCCAGGCGCAAGAGATGTGCTTTACCGTTTGCCGGGTCTCTGAACCATGAAAATTCTCACCGTCATTAATTGGATAGCGTTAACGTTGAGCATTTTAACGGCGAGCGGCATGCTTTGGGCATCCGAAGCGGATGATTCTGAAAACGGCGAGACTGTTTTCGAAAGTGCTGAACAAGACTCGATAGAAACAACCGAAAGCACCGAGCCCGAAACCGGCGAATACGATGTGGAACTTGAAAAGATGGTCATCGAAGGCATCGCGCCGACGGCTGATTCGACATCCGAATTATCCGATATCGATTTACGCTTGAAATCGGCGAGTACCTTGGGCAAAACCTTGGAACGCGAACTGGGGGTTTACAATGCTTCGTTCGGTCCCGGAGTCGGCCAGCCGATCATTCGCGGCATGGGCGGTCCTCGGGTGCGAGTGATGCATGACGGAATCGGCTCGCACGACGCGTCGGCGATGAGTCAGGATCATGCGGTCGCGGCCGAATCGTTACTTGCCGATAGTATTACGATTCACAGAGGACCGGCTACCTTGCGTTACGGCAGCGGGGCAATCGGCGGCGTCGTCGATGTCAAGCATAAGCGCATTCCCGATAGCGTACCGTTAAAACCGATCGAAGGCACTGCCGAGTACCGCTATGACCACAATCCCAAAGAAAATGCCGGCATGGTCGGCATCGACGCCGGCAAAGGTAACGTTGCCGTCCATCTCGATTATTTTCAACGCGGCAACGAAAATACCCGGATTCCGGGCTTCGCATTAGATGAAGCGGCGCTTCGTAAACAACTGAAAACCGATGCGCCTTTGAACAACAGCAAAGGCGAAATCAAAAATACTGATGGGGAAAGCCGGGGCGGTTCGGCCGGGATCTCCTTGATCGGCGATCTCGGCTATATAGGAACCAGTTACAACCATACCTATAAGGCTTACGGTTTGCCGCCGGGCGACCCGGGCGGCCATAGTCATGTCGGAGTGGCACCGGGGGGGAGCGATCAGGGCGAGGCGGTGCGTTTTGCGATGGAGCAGCGACGTTACGATGTCGAGGCCATGTTGTTCAATCCAATTCCCTACATCGAGTCGGTCTCGGTCAAGACCGGTTTTGTCGATTACGAACATGAAGAAGGCGAGTCTGAATTTTCGGTCTTATTTACCAATGAGGTTTTGGAAACTCGTTTTGAACTAGAGCATCGATTGATCGATCAGTGGTCCGGTTTTTTGGGTTTGCAATGGCAAGAACGCGAGTTTTTGGCTAAAAGTCCGAAAATTGAAGGGGAAAAGCTAATCGATCTTGTTCCTCAGTCGCAAATCGATTCTTTGGGTTTGTTTTTTACCGAAAAACTGGATCTTTTCGATGAGTTAACCTTGGAGTTCGGCGGCCGTTATGAACGGCAGGTGACCGAGCCCAATGCAAAACTATTGAAAGGGACGGTTTTCGGGCAGGCGCTTGAGGTGCCGACTCGCAAATTGACGCATAAACCCAGTTCGTTGGCCGCGAGTATTACATACAGACCTTTCGAAGGCGGTTCGATTTATTTGGCATGGCAAAACTCGGAGCGCGCGCCGGATATCCATGAATTGTATTCGCTAGGGCCGCACCCGGCCAATCGCACTTTTGATATCGGTACCTTGGATTTGTCGGTTGAGCGGGCAAGTAACCGCGAACTCGGGATTCGTTACGATGATGCCTTGATTTCATTACAAGGCAATGTTTATCAAAAGGATGTCAAAGATTTCATTTATCAGGAGAATTTAACTTCTGAATTCGGCTTTTTCGAATTGGAAGGCAATAGATTAGTAGCTGCTTGTGTCAAGTTGGAAGGGTGTTTTCCTGTCTTTGGTTTTCGCGGCGACGATGCGGAATTTTACGGTTACGAAGTGGAAATTAAAATTCACCCGTCGTTCGATTGGGGTATGCCGCATCTGACCTTATTCTCCGATTACGTTCGCGGGCGTTTTAAGGATAGGACGCTGGGCGACGTGCCGCGTTTGCCGCCGCAACGTTACGGATTCGAAGTCGGTTTGCAGAAAAACGCTTGGCAGGGTGCGCTACGTTTTACCCAGGCCTTGGCGCAAGACAGGCCAGGAATCGATGAAACCGAGACGCCTTCTTATCACCGTTTCGATCTCGACGTTTCATATGACTGGCATGCGGAGTCGGGGCAAAGAGTCCTTCTGTTTGGAAAGGCCTCGAATTTAAGCGATTCGCCGATCCGCAATTCCACATCTTTTTTACGCAACATTGCACCGGAGCCCGGAATGAGTTTGGAAATAGGTTTCCGGGCCTATTTTTAGCCACGAAACAGACGAATGAACGAGGGAAGTGAAAGCTATCCAGTCTTAACAAATTCAGTACCTATGGCCTAAGATATTGAATAATATGGTTTAGAAATTATGCCAGTTTTTTACAAATAAGTCTGGGTAAAAATATTATAAGTAATGTTATATTATTGCAATAATAATATTGTGAGTTTGTAGAGCTCAAAATCAAAACGGATATTTGCCCGAAGTCTCAGGCAATAGGTAAACCGTTTAAATTTTTTTATACCCATCGTAGATCAAGATTCGGTACTGGGGTGATCGGTCCCTAGTTAGGCACTGCCGAAATTTGAAGTGCGAAAGGTATAGTATCAACTTTTTGACTATAAGGCCTTCAAGGGGCGGGAGAATACAATGAGTGTGTCGATTAAACCCATCGTTTGGCCAAGCTTGTTGCTGGCTGCGGTTTTTTTTATACCATCTACTCAGGCGTTGGCGTCATTTCATCAAGATATTGAGGTGTCTCGTGTAAGCTCGAGTATCCAAGCCGGTTTTTGTTCGCGTCCCGAGCTTGGCTGCGATATTGCCGGCGTCGAAAGTTTGGGGCTTCCGCCCAATACTCTGCCGACCGATTTTGAAACCGGTAAAGATATTTATGTCACCGCTTTTACACATTTTGTATTTTCCGGGCAGCATGCAACTGACAATCCCGGGTTTCAGTCTGCCGCCGGTGCGCTTGCTGGAAACGAGGTGGTTTTTTATCAGGCACTCGGTGTGATGGAGTTCTGGAATCCCGCAACAGGTGCCTGGAATATTGCACCGGATAATGTTCAGATTAGGCTAGCCGGTGGAAGACTATTAGATCCGGTTATTGATCAAAGCTGCGGCCGTCTTATCTGTCCGCCCAAAACCGAGGGCTCTACGAACTATTCAGGAAAAGGCGTGTCCGGTGCGGAATCTCTGATAGTAGGTTCGGCTGCCGCCAATGGCTTATTGCATACGCATTTGAATTGGTTTCTGGAAACCAACCCTGGAACAGCGAATGGCGGTCCTGCTGGAGCTTATTTAGTGGAAATGAGTCTGTTTTCGGATCAACGACCTACGCCTTCGGATCCATTTTTTATCTTATTCAATAATCAGTTGCCTAACCACCAATTTCAAGCGGCAGTTTCCTCTCGGGTATTGGATCCAAGTTTGTCCGAGGTGCCTATACCAGCAGCCTTTTTCTTGATGGCCAGTGCTTTCGGGTTATTCTTTAGTTGGCGTCTATTTCCTAGGTCGATTTTATAACCTTTAGCAAGTGTGTGGCGACGCTCTAGTTAAGACATTAAAAAAGGCCCTTTCCATCCAGGTAAGGGCCTTTTTCGTTGAGCGAAGCGTCCGTTAGCCTGGAATAACGTTCGCGGCTGTCAGGCCTTTAGGGCCCGATTCGATTTCGAATTGTACCGATTGTCCGGGGCTCAATGTTTTAAAACCTTCTCCCTGGATGACTGAATGGTGAACGAAGACGTCTTCCGTACCTTCCGACGGCTCAATAAAGCCGAAGCCTTTCGTGTTGTTAAACCACTTTACAGTGCCTGTTGCCATTTTTTTAAAACTCCTACTAATATTAACTTACTGTGTGACGCAGAACGACCTGATTGATTGCCGGACATCAACCTAAAACAGGTAGGCGTTCACTCAAGATCGGTTTTCTGATCGGGCAAAATTGTAGCTTTTTTTAAAGCCTAATACCATTAAAGGTTTCGGTACATGCCGTCCAGCACCAGTGCATTCGGACTAACCATGCCGATAACCTTGCCGTTTTCGATAACCGGCGCGCGAACTAAGTTGTAGTTTGCAAACAATCTTGAACAAAGACGGATATCCATATCGGGCGAGACCTGAATCACCGGGCAAGCCATGATCTCATAGACATTTACGCGGTCTGGAGCCTTATCTTTAGCCAATACATGGCGTGCGATATCGCCGGAGGTAACCAAGCCGTATTCGTCGAATTCATGGCGTTTATTGACGACCAGTACCGAGGTTTTTTGCGACTTCATCAGCTTTAATGCATCGCTGACCGAGGCCGAGCCTTCGATCATCGAAAAGTCGGTTTTCATGACGTCTCTGACATGAATGATTTTAGTTTTATCGATCATATTTCATCTTCCAGTTCTTGGGTTAATTGTTCGACTTGATGCATCACCCCGATCGCATCTTCAACATCGATTTTAAAAGCGATGCCGGTGCCTGATGTGGCGTCGAATTCGGCTGCTTTGGCGATTTTTTCGAGGATATAGCGGCTCAAATGTTCCTCAACCAGAAACATCAATACATCCCGTTGAGTTTCCAAGGTCAGGCCGAAAAAGGTCTTGGATTGCTTCATGCCTTCACCTCTGGCATGGTTGATCACGGTTGCGCCCTTGGCGCCGCTTTTTCGGGCGGTATCGAGCACAAGATCGGTTTTTGAGTCTTCAACAAAGGCGATGATTAATTTGAAACGCATGGCATTCCTCGGTTATTTGGATGGGCTTTGATTGGATGAATTTCGTTTTTTATTTCGCCACTCGGCGAGCTGTGCATAGGCCAAAACAGTAATAATTGGAAATAAACTAGCAAAAGCGATTAAACCGAAACCGTCAAGTAAGGGATTGCGTCCCGGTACCGTCGAAGCAAGCCCCAACCCCAATGCGGCGACTAATGGTACGGTCACGGTTGACGTTGTGACGCCCCCCGAATCGTAGGCTAATCCGATAATGAGTTTAGGCGCGAAGACGGTTTGGATAATTACAACGATATAACCGGCAATGATGTAATAATAAAGTTCAGTTCCGGTAACAATACGATAGGCGCCTAATGAGATGCCGAATGCAACGCCGATCGAGACCGCGATTCTAAGTCCCCACGCGCCGATTGCACCGCCCGATATTTCCTCGGCTTTAACCGCGACTGCCAGCAGCGAAGGTTCGGCCAATGTCGTGGCAAAACCGATGGAAGCGGCGAATAAATAGACCCATAGATAGTCATGCCAATCGGCCTGTTCTGTATCGGCCGCAATACCGAGAAATTCCGGCGCGGTTAATTGCGTGGCCATCAATTCGCCGAGCGGGAACAGCGCCATTTTTAAACCGTCCAGAAAAAACGTAATACCGATTAGGACATTGACGAAACCGAGAAAGGTTCGTGCCGGATGAAGAATGGGTTTACGAATGACCAATACTTGAAAACCGATGATAATAGCTACTATCGGCAAAACGTCGCGGCAGGTTTCCAAAAAGCCTTGAGAAAAATGAATTAACCAATCGATCATACCAACATCCCGTAAGCCATGACGAACATCATCGGTGTTAGCGAGGCGAAAGCAATAAGACCGAAACCGTCGATCATCGGATTGCGGCCTTTGATAGAACTGGCTAAACCGACACCTAAAGCGGTCACCAACGGTACCGTTATGGTTGAAGTCGTCACGCCTCCGGAATCGTAAGCAATGCCGATGATTTCAGCAGGAGCGAACGGTGTCATCGCGACAATCGTACAATAGCCGCCGATGATTATATAGTGCAGAGGCCAGCCTCGGATAATTCTGAGTACGCCTATTAGGATAGCGAAACCGACAGATGCTGCAACAGTCAGTCTTAAGCCGAGAGCGTATTGATTGATAGCGGTTTCGGTGTTTTCGATGACATCGCCTTTTGCTGCAACATTGGCCGCTTCGCTCGCTACGGCAATCAACGCCGGTTCGGCAACGGTCGTGCCGAAGCCGAGGCAGAACGAAAAAAACAACAGCCAAAACAAGCTGCCTTTTTTGGCAAACGCATAAGCCATCGACTCGCCGATCGGAAACAGGCTTTGTTCAAGGCCGAGCATAAAAAAAGTCAAGCCCAATACAACAAACAAGGAGCCAACGATCAAGTTGAGTACATCGGGAATGGGTTGTTGTATGACCGCGATTTGAAAAACCAATACCACGACCAAAATAGGGGCTAAATCCAAAAAACTGCTGAAGATCTGTCTGACAAAACGATTATTGCGCAAAAACATGATTACTCCTTGTAGGCCATTAAGATTCTATCTTAATGGATGTGGGTAAGGCTAGTTTGTGAAAGATGAAAGGTGAAAGGTGAAAGGTGAAAGGGGAAAGGGGAAAGAGGAAAGATTATCGTTCCCACGCTCCAGCGTGGGAATGCAGCCCTGGACGCTCCAGCGTCCAGTAACGACAGAAACGAGCTGAAATACTTTTTCTCGGATTAACGCGAACATGGCCGGAAAAAAGAGTAATTTTTCTCGGCGAGCTTGAAAAACAGCCGGTTACCCTCCATGTTAGGAGTAATATACAAATTCACCGATGAGGTAAACAACATGAGAATGGATAAACTGACCAGCAAGTTTCAGATGGCGTTGGCCGATGCGCAAAGCTTGGCTTTAGGCAAGGATCATCAATTTATCGAACCGGCCCATGTGATGCTGGCGTTATTAAACCAGGACGGCGGCAGTATTCGTCCGCTGTTGTCGCAAATCGGCGCGAACCCGAATATCGTGCAGGCTGAATTAACTAAGGTGCTTGAACGCACTCCGACCGTTTCAGGAATCGGTGGCGACGTGCAGATTTCCAACGAATTGTCGCGCTTGTTGAATGTGACCGACAAGCTCGCGCAAAAACACGGCGATAAATTCATCTCGAGCGAATTATTCTTATTGGCCGCCTCCGAAACATCGGGCGCTCTACAAGATATTCTAAAAAAAGCCGGCGTTACGAAAGAGGCAGCCGAAAAAGCCATAGACAATGTCCGCGGCGGACAAAACATCGACGATGCCAACGCCGAGGAGCAACGTCAAGCCTTGAGCAAATATACGATCAATCTTACCGAGCAAGCCGAACAAGGCAAGCTCGATCCGGTGATTGGCCGCGACGACGAAATCCGACGCACGATTCAAGTCTTGCAGCGTCGTACCAAAAACAATCCGGTGCTAATCGGCGAGCCCGGCGTCGGCAAGACCGCGATCGTCGAAGGCTTGGCGCAACGCATCGTCAATGGCGAGGTTCCCGAAGGTATCAAGGGCAAACAATTGTTGTCACTTGATATGGCCGCGCTCATCGCCGGCGCCAAATTCCGCGGTGAATTCGAGGAGCGCCTGAAAGCGGTGCTTAACGACATTGCCAAGCAACACGGACAAATCATTTTATTCGTCGATGAATTGCATACGATGGTCGGTGCAGGTAAGGCGGAAGGCGCGATGGATGCCGGCAATATGCTTAAGCCCGCTTTGGCGCGCGGCGAGTTGCATTGCGTCGGTGCGACCACCCTAGACGAATACCGCAAATACATCGAAAAGGACGCGGCCTTGGAGCGCCGTTTCCAAAAAGTCCTGGTCGATGAGCCGAACGTCGAGGATACGATCGCAATATTGCGTGGCCTCAAGGAAAAATACGAAGTGCATCATGGCGTCGAAATTACAGACCCCGCGATCGTCGCTGCTGCAACGCTGTCGCATCGTTACATTTCCGATCGGCAATTGCCGGACAAGGCGATCGATTTGGTCGACGAGGCGGCCAGTCGCATCCGCATGGAAATCGATTCGAAACCGGAAGCGATGGATAGACTCGAACGGCGCTTGATTCAATTGAAGATCGAACGCGAAGCGCTGAAAAACGAAACCGACGATGCCTCTAAGAAACGCTTGGAAAGCCTCGAGGAAGCGATCGAGAATCTGGAAAAAGAATATTCCGAGTTTGACGAAATCTGGAAGGCTGAAAAGGCTGCGCTGCAAGGTACAACCGCGATCAAGGAAAGACTGGAACAAGCCAGGTTGGAATTGGAAGTCGCCAGTCGCGCGAACGATTTGAGCCGCATGTCCGAATTGCAATACGGCGTGATTCCTTCGCTGGTCAAGGAGTTGGATTTGGCGTCGCAAGCCGAGATGCAGGAAATGAAACTGCTTCGCAATAAGGTAACCGATGAGGAAATCGCCGAAGTTGTTTCGAAATGGACCGGTATTCCGGTTTCGAAAATGATGGAAGGCGAGCGCGACAAATTATTGCGCATGGAAGAGCAGATCCAAAAGCGCGTGGTCGGACAAACCGAAGCGCTGATTTCGGTCAGCAACGCGATCCGTCGTTCGCGGGCGGGGCTTTCCGATCCTAATCGTCCGAACGGTTCTTTCCTGTTCTTGGGACCAACCGGCGTCGGTAAAACCGAACTGTGCAAGGCACTGGCCGAATTCTTGTTCGATACCGAGGATGCGATGGTGCGCATCGATATGTCCGAGTTTATGGAGAAACATTCGGTCGCGCGTCTGATCGGCGCGCCTCCGGGCTATGTGGGTTACGAAGAAGGAGGATATTTGACAGAAGCGGTGCGGCGCAAGCCTTATTCGGTGATTTTGCTCGACGAGGTCGAAAAGGCGCATCCAGATGTGTTCAACGTGCTGCTGCAGGTGCTCGACGACGGCCGGTTGACCGACGGGCAGGGACGGACGGTCGATTTCCGCAACAGCGTCATCGTGATGACCTCGAATTTAGGATCCGACCGTATTCAAGAGCTTGCCGGCGAGGAAAATTACGCGGCAATGAAAGCGGCCGTGATGGAAGTGGTTGGCTATCATTTCCGTCCCGAGTTCATCAACCGTATCGACGATGTTGTCGTATTTCATCCGCTGGGCCGCGATCAAATTCGTGCGATTACCGATATTCAGATTCGCTATTTGCGTAAACGCCTGCTCGATCACGACATCGATTTGGAGTTGAGCGAGGCGGCTCTGGATAAACTCGGCGAAGCCGGTTTCGATCCGGTTTACGGCGCAAGACCGCTGAAACGCGCGATACAGCATCAATTGGAAAACCCGCTCGCTCAAGAGATTCTTGGTGGAAAATTCTGTCCGGGCGACAAAATTGTTGTCGATGTCGAAGGCGGTACATTGGCGTTTTCGAAAGCGGCTTGATTTCTCGAAGCCCTTGGCGCTTCCTCAGATCTCTCTCAGTGAAGGGCTGAGGAGAGGTTTTAGCTTAGGACAGTTATTGCCATCCATAGTCGATATGGATGGCAATACGGCTATTGAAAGAGTCGGAAATCTTATACTCATATATGGACTCCTCGTTTATTGCAAGCCAAGTTTTCAAAAATTGA